>DASZEX010000001.1:0-1537 GCA_035940365.1 Candidatus Babeliales bacterium
ACCTTAGAAGAAAACACCTTATTCGACTGTTATTCCGAGAAAATAAACAATACCCGCTTGATCTGGAACATTTTAAAGCCTTTTCTCAATCCAAATGCTAACTTTTCTCACCATTTACTGCAACTTCTATCTTATAGTTTCGTTTTAAAAAAATTGAGTCAGGTGATTTTTAAATAATCTGACAATAACCCACAACCGAAATAAAGAAATGCGCCTTAAAATTGTAAGTTTTATTTTATTGATTTATTCATTCAATAACTCATTTGCCTCAGATAGTACCCATCATAAGTATCCGTGGCAATTATCCATTATGCTTGGGTTTAATTCTAATACGGTTACAGGTTCAATGGTAGATTTTACAAATAACTCTAATCATATTGAAGGAATTACAGACGCAATTCAAACTAATAAGGGAGGTTATTTATATAATATTTCAATTCAGAAGAATATTTCCGAGTATTTTTATTTGAAAACGGGCATTGGATATAGTCACAAACAGGTATACCCCGAAAATAATACGAATCACATTTACAGAGACTCTCTGAATACCAATTATTTTAATATTCCTTTCATTATAGGTTCTTCAATTCCATTGGATAAGAAACAAACGTTCCATCTTTTTTTTGAAACTGGTTTATCCAGCGACATTAAGAATTCAGACAAAAGTTCCACAGGACCTGATAGAGCATCTTTTGAAACATTGCCATTTTATCTAAATTTTCTGGTTTCCGGGGCGCAGATTTTTCAATAAATAGTAAAGCAGCTATTGTTTTACAATACCAATATACAGTGGGATTAACTGGTGCCTATAAAGAAGAGTTATATTATGGAGCTCCGAATGAGCCAATATTCACAGGGTATTATAAATATTTAACCAATTCAATTTCTCTGGGAATAAAATTGAAAATATAACAATAAGAAATAAGCCCCCTTACTGTTTATTTTATTTTTTTCAGTCCATCCTTTGTAAGTAAATATTGAATTTTATTTCCATTTTTTCTTGTTTCCAGTACACCTATGGATACTAATTGATTTAGATCATTTCTGGCGGTTTGATTGCTTATAGCATACCTGGTTTCGAGTTCGCGCACGCTGAATACATTTTTTTTATTATTTAATATTTCTTGCAACAAATCAATCTGACGGTCATTATAATCTGTTTCACGAAGAAATTGAAGAATATTTTTCTTTTCCTTATTCTTTCGTTCAATATAATTTTTCAATTCTTCAAATGCTTTGGTAATGCACTTGAGATTATACAGGATAAAGTAGGTTAGATCATTATCATCTAATTCTGTGTGTTGGTATGCCCGTGCATACTGTGCCCTGGATCCGAGAATGATCCTGGAAACGGACATATATTCAATCAACCAGTATCCTTTCCTGATCAGGTACCAGTAAAAAATGGCCCGCGCCGTTCGACCGTTACCATCAGTGAATGGATGTAAATACCCGATTAAAAAATGGAGGATAATGGCTTTGGAAATTGGATGCAAAAAGAAATTGTCTTTTTTCCTGTCATTAGCGAACTCGCAAA
>DASZEX010000002.1:0-2531 GCA_035940365.1 Candidatus Babeliales bacterium
CCTTGGGTATAGGTATCCAATTCTATCACTGTTTCTCCTTAATTCTCTCGATACAGTCGACTTATCACGACCAATGCTTTCTGCTATCTGCCTTTGCGATAACCCTTGTTTATGACCTTCATAAATCCGTACTCGTTCAAATTCTGTTAATTGTGTATAATAAACCATGTGCAATGCCCTTTTGTAGAACTATTTTTGTCACTAAAAACAATTCTATCAGAAAAGCGTTGCACTTCATCTTAGCAGATGCCCTTTTTGTACAATGGAGGCAGAAAAAATGAAATATGCGTATATAAAAATCTTATTAGGTGTTTTTATAGGTGTGACAGTTCAATTATATAGTGCTGATCAATCTATATCAAAAAAGCATCATTTTGTTATTCCTGACTTAAGCGGTGACTTTTACAGCGATGTGGAAATGCCAGCAAATACTACATATCATTATAGTAAAACACCTTTTTTTATAGCAAAAACACCTTTTTTTGGATCTGATTTGGGACAAACAAGATGCCAAAAGTGTTTGGCAGAAATAGTACAACCATTGCAAAAAAATAACAATATTATTACTATTCATGGCATATCGCAAGGCTCAGTGACTGCAATGAATTATACCAGCAAAAAACCAGAGAATATTACTGGCCTTGTATTGGATTCTCCTTTTGCATCGGGCAATAGCGCTATTCACCATGTAATGAAAAATATATTTCCACGTATTGCTAATTGTAGGGGATCTTATTATATACTTCCTTATATGGTACGTCTATTTTTACCTTATTATTCGCCTGGCGGTCAGCAACCTATTTATTCAATAGAAAAAATACCTAATACTACAAAAGTTATTATTATACATTCAAAAAAAGATAAATCAGTTCCAATTACTGATGCACAAGCATTATATTATAGGTTGCGGATGCAAGGAAATCAGAATGCCTATTTTATTCAAAAACCTGGCAGAAAACATGGAGGCTTGTTGGGTGATAGTAAGCGTAGTTATACTGAGAAAGAAAAAAAGGCTTTAGAAAAAGAAAATTTATTTGTTTGTCATATACTGAATAATATTCCTGTTGATCCAAAAATAAAAAAAGAATATCAACCTAATCCACACCAATTTAAACCCGCATATGACAATTTAATAGCATCTGAACGCAAAATTCGTGCAATAAGTTATGGATTTACTGCTACTACTATACTTGGTATAGGTTATATAGCGTGTCGTTATATACCTTATTTTTCACATCTTCCTGCAAAGTAACTTCTATTGATGTTATTTTTGTATATACCCATTTTGTGCTGTAATTTTTCCACGAGTATCATATAAAGTATAATCAGATGGTGTTAGTGCCTTAAGTCCGTCTACATAGCGATTGTTCATACAAAAAAAAGCTGCTATGAGTACCGTATCATGAATTTCAGTATCATCAGCGCCATGTGCTTTAGCTTGATGAATATCTTCTAAAGTTACAGCGCGGCCACTTTGCTGTACTCTGCCTGCGATATGCAATAAACTTTTTAGTTTAGGTGAAATAGATGCAGTATCAATTTTATCATTTATAAGGTCTGTAATAACAGATTTATTATTCTCTGATAAATGGCGAGCTATAGCAGCGTGACTTTGATAACAAAAATTACATTCATTTAAAAAAGAAACATATGTTGCTATCAGTTCTCTATCTGCTGCTGAAAAATTCTCTGATGCATTGGTTCGCAATAATGTTTGAGCAAGTTCTTTCATAGGTCCGGCAGTTTGTGGAGAAAAATCAAACAAACCAACAATGCCAGGATTATTAGTAGGTAATGTTATATAAGGTGTCTTTTGTTCCATGGAAAAGCAAAAAAATGATATATGTATCGCGATAATAGCTATATATTTATACATGTTTTATCTCCTTTTTAATATAATTGATAGCTTATCATAGCTTATGTTAGATTTTATAGTATCAATATTAATCCGCATGAGTAAAATGTTCCTATGAGCAACGAGCATGTACTTTTATCCTTTTTTTAATTAAAAGAACCTAGTACATTGCTCATTTTTTGTTAATTTTCTAAAAATCAAACTCATGTTAAACTGACTATGCAACGAATTTAGGGAATGCAAAATAATTAGTTGTAAATGCTTTGATGGCAGAATATGCGCCGACCTTAATTCCTAAAGATTGGTTGCCATAATATGAAAGCAGGCCACTACATATTATAACCTGCGGATACCATGCAATAACTCTACCATCATAACATTGTAATTTTGGGGCAATTATGCCAGAAGTGGATAAACATTGCTCATCAGGGCTATTGCGACCTGCAGCTTCATCCCTTTGAGGAAACTCATATTGTTTCAGATCATTTTGAAATGGATTCTCAGCCTCAATCTTTTGTAAATGATCTTTAGTTATTATAGGTTCTGTTGAGTTTTGTAATTTTTCACTTTCTTCATAACGTGATCTAGTCGATGTAATTGGCATGGCGGCAACGGTTAAATTTTACAAAGAATATATATTCATAAAAACAACGTCCTGATCAACGAAATGCGATAT
>DASZEX010000003.1:0-1841 GCA_035940365.1 Candidatus Babeliales bacterium
TTTTGAAAATGACCAAAAGTATCGCGAAAATGGAGAAAGGGCAATACAAAAACATCATGAGCGTGCGCAAAAAGAAAGCAATAAAGTAGAAAGACGCCTTGAAAAAAAACAAGCAAAGCGTGCAGAAAAAGCTAAAAAGAATGAATCCTCTAATTCTGGTAATAATGGTGGCAAGGGGCCCAATGGGGATCGCAACCCAAAAGATGATGCTTCCAAATTAGCAGGATTGGCTCAAAAACAAGGCGAAAGAGTAGTAAATTCAACGTCAAAAACAGAATTTATGAGAAAAATAAAAGATAATTATCAATTTGATAAAGCAAAAAATGCATATAAATTAAAGGATAATGGAAATCCTATAATTGACACAAGAACAGGAAAAAAAGTTGAATATATATCTTGGGATGGTTGCCACGGTGATGTTGAAGCTTGGGCAACACCTAAAAGACATATGGGTTCTTTAGACCCCCAAACTCTTGAAATGTATAAAGGGCCCGCTACGGACGGAAGAATATTATAATGAAACTATTTAGCAAAAGTAAAAAGAAATGTACGTGTAACCAATACATAAATTTTGAAGTTATTTGTTGTAATACATTAAAAGAAATGTTAAATAATTGCAGAATAGGAATAGGATACGACGAAAAAACGAGAGACTTTTCAATTAAAAGCCCTGTATCTGGTTCACATAGAATACCATTTTGTCCTTGGTGTGGCACTAAGTTCCCAAAAGATCTAATAGATGAATGGCATCAAATATTAGAAGAAGAATATGGAATAGATAGTCCAGATAATACTGAGCAGTCTAAACGTATCCCTGCAGAATTCCAAACCGACGAATGGTGGAAAAAGCGTGGGCTGTAAAAAAGACTAAGAATGAATATAAAGATAGAAATCACTGGTAAAAGACCCCTGATAAGAAATAAAATAAAATCTTATAGAGGAAAGATATATATTGGCGATTATTGGGAAAGTATATTTGCAGCATTGGGATATTGGAAAAAAAGAGACTATGAAAGACAATGGAAAGAGGCCTTAGAGCGTCTTAAAACCCATAATTCATCATGTTTAATAGTAAGTGTATTAAATCCAAATGTTCAAAAATATATAGAAATGTGGATGCTGTATCGAGTAAAAAATACAATCTATATCCATAATAGATTTTTTATACTTGAGTATTATGACAGGCTACTAAAAGGAAAAACTCTTACATTGGACAATTGGCATGAATTCATACCGCGCAAAAGACTGAACAAGCCAGGGGAAAATAAATGGTCAGAATGGTCAGTGCCCTATGAATAAATCACATTGTTGTGAAGCAATGGAAGGTATATTAGAGCGCGGACAAAGCACACTTATTTATAGACCAATAACAAGAAGCTATAGCATAAGAGAAGTTATTGTTAATAAAAAAACAATTAGCATTGGAGCTTCTAACCGAATAACATTTTGTCCATCGTGCGCATCTAAATTGCCTGAACCATTATTCGACAAAATAGATGAAGTATTAGAAAAAGAACACAACCTAATAGATGCATGGTCAGATGATAATAAAAACAAAATACCTGCAGAGTTCTTAACCGACGAATGGTGGAAGAAGCGTGGATTGTAAAGAATAATTAATTAATAGACTATAAGCATTCCCCTATGGGTTCTTTAGACCCCCAAACTCTTGAAATGTATAAGGCACCCGTTGCAAAGAGTGAGGTGGACCCAAAACGGTAGACAGTTTTAGGGGTAGTTTATAGACATAAAAACAACTACCAAGTTGAGAGATATTTCAATTCCCTTTCAGTATACATTGGGTTACCATTCAAATCAAAATGTTTTCTTTCTAAATTAAA
>DASZEX010000004.1:0-2112 GCA_035940365.1 Candidatus Babeliales bacterium
TAATTTAGAAAGAAAACATTTTGATTTGAATGGTAACCCAATGTATACTGAAAGGGAATTGAAATATCTCTCAACTTGGTAGTTGTTTTTATGTCTATAAACTACCCCTAAAACTGTCTACCGTTTTGGGTCCACCTCAAAGCTCGCTATCAAGATCGTGGCGCCATTGCATCATCGTGCGTAGCATTAATCGCTCAGCGATAGCTTGTTTGGTGTACATACCGTGTTTTAAATTCGCCCGCGCGCTTTTTATTTTACCGGCCGGCGTTTTCGGACCGGTGCTTTTACCGCCATGTAACCGACAACGGTTTTTTCCGATCATTGCCGGTTGTCTGCATGGTAATCCATAGTTTTGTTTTGCTTTTGCTCCACATATTCGCTTTGGCATGAACTACTCCTTTGCTTTTTGGTCTGATACCCCATCCCTCTGCTGATTAAATTGACCAGCGACAACCGCTTGCCCGCCGTTTACGTTTACGTATTGTACCGTAACTTTCTGTTCACCTTTACGCCGATGTTTATTAAGCGATTCAAGCGTTTCGTTATATACACGCATAAGCTTAGTTGCACAATTGAGATACCGCTCAATTATTTCTACTGGTTGATTAGGGAATGTAGTTCTACGCATATATTCATTGTACTGATCAACTAGTATAGTCAAACGACTACATAAATGCCCTTCTATTACATCTTTTGGATTCATAGCAACTAAAGATTCTATAGTTCCATTTGCTTTCTGTGCCCATTCATCCTTGTTCATAAATTGAGCATTAAGGGTTTGATTTAACATTTTATTATTATATATGCTACTTGCAGTACCAAATGCTGCGCATAATACTGATTCTTTTAAAGCAAATTCATCTTCTATAGTAGTGCGACTTTTATTTACAGCTGATTTAAGAAAAACTTTATCTTGCTCAAGATCATGAGCCTGCATTTCATATGTTATGGGTATATTTTCTTTGGCTTGTTTTTCTCGCCATTGCTTTACCCTATCGGTTTCAGCCAATTGGCGGTCTTGCCAAAACTTTTCTTTCCAATCGTGTGTACTAGTCTCATTAGCTTTTTGGGTGACTATTTGAGCATCATGAGTAGTTTCTTCAAACATTACTGTCCTTTTATATATTGATATTTCTTTAATTATAATACATATATTCATAATATTCATTGAACAATGTATCTAAACAAGAAAAGGTAATACATGATATAAAAAAAGGAGAGTAGCTCCTATTGTCTATACATAGGAGCTACTGATTTATAGCCTAATGCACTTAATGCCATCTTTTTACTATAATCCGCGTTTTTTCCACCATTCGTCAGTTTGAAATTCTGCGGGAATCAATTTTTCCTGTTTTTTACTTGTAGGATCATTTAGACCATATTCTTTTTCTAATGTCTCATACCATTTATCGAATAAACTTTCTGGAAATTTTTTTCCACAACAAAAACAATATATCATTTGCTGAACTGAGTTTTTTCCAAGTAATTGAATAGAATATCTTCTAAACCTTCTTGAATAATGTAAATGCACAGAACAATCATTGAGTAATTGTTTTAATAAATCACAACATGGAGTTTCAATATCTAAATATTGATTACATTCACATTTTAAGGTTATTTTTTTATTCATATTATTTCATTGCCGTTCTATTTGCCACCGGTTTTTTATAAATTTCTAAGGTAGAAGGATTAACAGAGCCTACATGTTTTGAACATTTAGTATCTCCATATGCTTCCCAATCATTATGTAAGTGATCAAATTCTAAAACTTCTATATTTTTTCCATTTGCATCTTTTAATGGTTCTTTGCCAGCTCGTCTATAGTATTTACCATCAGAACGAGGTTCATAACGATCCTTTATTCGTTTCGCTGCTTCTGTTTTTGTTATAATATTTATTATGCGCTCTTTTTTTTCATTGTCATCTTTTTTAGGGCCCTTGCCACCATTATTACCAGAATTAGAGGATGCGTTCTTTTTAGCTTTTTCTGCACGCTTTGCTTGTTTTTTTTCAAGGCGTCTTTCTACTTTATTGCTTTCTTTTTGCGCACGCTCATGATGTTTTTGTATTGCCCTTTCTCCATTTTCGCGATACTTTTGGTCATTTTCAAAA
>DASZEX010000005.1:0-4142 GCA_035940365.1 Candidatus Babeliales bacterium
CTCTCAAGAATTTTATGATTTTCGACATTGCAACTTCTGTGATATACTCTTTCTTCATAGTAGCTCCAGTTTAATATTGAATACATTGACTGGATGCTACTATATCACTTTTTAAAATTTTGAAAACTCAACAGAGCCTAGGTATTATGCAGATATATATACCAATCAATAGTGCTATCTATTGGTTTTGTATGTGCCATCACATGTAATAATTTTTTATAATATTTCATCAGACGTGGTTCTTTAATAGCCAAAAAACGTATATACGCGCCGGTACCAATAACGGGATTACCTTGCATATCACGCAGACCGCGTTTGCTGCATGCTTTAATTATTGATTTAAAGTTTTTGCAGAATGTATGCCATACAATATTGAAGGGAAGAACGCCCAGCGCAGAGCAACCCTTGCTCTGCGGATTCTTTTGCTTTACCACTACATCATGCCAATCAGAAACAATACAATAATGCTGATATTGCTTAATATCCTTATAATATATTTTAGTGGGAATAGCATACTTGGCAATCAGAGGTACAAAAAAACAAACCAGTATTAATGCGCAATATCTACTAGTGATTCTGCGAGAAATTGAGTCCCAAAAAGCCATTCAAGGTCCTTCATTAGTCTTTTGCTAGTAGTTCTTTGAAATGCGATTATCGGCAGGTTATGGCTTTGCGCATATTCACGCATTGCTTGTATATTTTTTTCTTGGTCATCTATAAAAATATATAGCCAATTATTATGCGTATCGTCAACAATCTTTTGCGCATAGGCAAATGCTTTTTTGTAATATGCTATAGATGGTTTACCTTCTAGGCAGTAGCAATCGTCTGAAATGGTACTATCATGCAGCCCTGCATAGAATACTGCTTCAGGCTCAAATATAGTCTTCTGATTTTTTAATAATTCTTTATTCATATTGTGTAATTTTAGATCCAATGTTTCCTTGTCATTATTAGTTACAATAAGAATAGGAATATGCATAGATTGCAGTTTTTGATATAACTCAATAGTAGCATTGATTGGCTTTGCATACGATAATGCCTTCATTATTGCATCGTACTTAATATTAAATGCAGGGATTGATTTACCCAAAAATCGCATACAATTGGCAGCACCATTAATTCTAATACCATCTTGGTTGTAGATTGCGCCATCTTTGAATATTGTTTTATGATGCACGCGAACTACTCGCATTAAATTCTTCATGCCCACAATAGTTGCAATTTTATACCATGTACCCATTGCACTTCGCGGACAGGCCATTACATCATCATAATCAGAAAGTATTGCAATATTGCATGGAAATTCAGCAGATACACGCATGCGCTCTTGGATCTGTTGAATATACGGAGAATTTTTGTAATATTCCTGTGCATTTGTTGGTTTTTTGCCATATAACTGATTACATAAACCAATCAATAAACTTATAGAACAAATATGCAAGATAGTTCGGTACATACTAGCAAACCTTATGTATTGTATTAGCTACAGCTTTGTCACATGCTGCTGTATATATATTCGGGAATTGTTCATCTATTTGGTTGTGATGTATAGCTACAGTACGTATATGAGGCACTGTTGATCCCCATTGCATAAATGCAGTAAGATTTTCTTTCTTATCATCAATAAAATCAACACGCGCAATAGAATTTACATTGAAACCTTTGTTTGCAAGAACTTCATGCGCATACTCTAATGCTTTTTTGTAATATTCTGGACTTGGCTTAGCAAATGGAGATGTATGAGAACCTTCATTCCCGACAGTAAAACGACCATCAGGTATAAACTGTTCAATACCCAATTCATGCAACTTTGTATTCACATATTCCAAGCAAGCATCTAAGCCCTCAGGTCCTCGGTTAGTCCATATAAATACAGGATTTCCATTTTTTTGTTCTTGTTGTAGTTGTTTAATAGTTTCAATCATAGGTTCACCCTGAGCAATTGCTTGAAGTATAGGTTTATAATAGGGCTTTAACGTATCGGATTTATTAGCAAAATATTTTATATATGTATCATGACTTACAAATTTATGACCTTCGTGATCATACAATCCGTATAAAAACATATCTTTGATAATTCTTGAATTTTGATACAATTCACTTACAATAATCTTAAATGGCAATACCCTAATGACTCTATATAAATGCTTATACCATTCAACCTTTTTTTGTATGCAACCATCCAAGTCGCACGCCTTTATTATTATAGGCTGATCAAGATTAATATCATTAGATCTTATAATGCCTATATTGATAGTAGCAAGAGCAATAACTGCCAATGTAAATATTTTATGCATAATATTCTCTATTATAATCATTTATAATCACTAAATGCATCGTTGATAATTATCCTAATTGTGACTTATGCATTTTTTGTCAAGCATAAGAATATATTGAAAATCGCATTGATTGATAATTAAATAAGCTTATACGTATTAGGTAGATTTATATGCAGCATCTTCACCAGTAGATTGATTACACGCAGTTACATAATTTTGTTTAAATACAAGATCATCTTTCGGGCGTAATATTGCTGTAACTTTTATTGGCAATGATGCATTATGCAATCCATCAAGATTTTTTTGCTTATCATCAATAAAATAATGCTCTAAAGTATTTGGATTAATGTTGCGCAATTGTGCTACTTTTTCTGAATATTTAAGAGCTTTTGTATAAAAATTATCATGAGGCTTACCTTTATCCGATTCATAATCATTAATACCAGTACCAATTACAAAATATCCATCGAGATTAATTGGTCTTTTACCTTGTAATGTACGCTGTTTATTTACATATGCAAGCTTCTTTTTATATGATATTTCATCATTATTGGTCCAAGCCACAAGCAACGCCCCTTGGTCTTGCTCATTAAGTAAAAAATCTATAGTGGCATCCATTGGTTCACCTTCAGCCAATACATCAAGTATGCGCTCATGGTATTGTGCAACAATTGGGGATTTTGTACCAAAATATACAAGATGGGCATTGTTGCCACGCAATATATTACCTTGGTCATCATAAAAGCTAATTTCTCTATATTGTATAGCGTTGAGCAACCCTTTAGCCAAAGTACCTTTAATGTGCCATAGCGCTTTGGCTATATCCCATTTGCTTGGAATAATATTCAAAGTCTTGTTGAAATTTCCCCAGAATCCGGCTTCTTTTTGTATAACACCATCCCAATCAACATTAAAACAACGACGAGCAGCTATAGCATCTACAGACCCCATTGCCATGCATATGGCAAACAATGATCCAATCAATCTTTTGTTCATAGTATCTTACCTTATTTTAATATACATTAATATACATTTTGTAACTCTTTATATTCTAATTGTACAACTTATATGGCTTTTGTCAAGTAATGGGCTGATTACAGATTTTGGATTGGTTGACAAATGTATAAAATTTGCTATAATGTTGAAGGCTAATTGTATTAATATTGTCAGAAAATCGCATTAATGGCATCCATAATGGAATAAAGGTTAACACTGAATGAAAAAATTATTAATAGGCATATTTTTATTATTTTCTTGGCCAATGCATTCTATGTTTATGGTTAATAATATACAAGACAATTGGAATGCATATCTACATGCTCTCAGGACACGATTTGGTAAAAATCGTATAGTAACTGGTTCATTTGTACCTTATGCAGAGACGGTTGCAGATTTTACACCAGCAATAGGTACTGTATTAACTGAATCAGGTATAGTAGAAAAAGGTATACAAGCCATACCATATGGCGATCCAAACACAAAACAAAAGTGGGCAAATTCAATCAAGAACGGTACGCGAACAGCGCTTGGTATAGCAGTATTAAATGGCACGACTCCTTATGGAAAAAAAAGCTACGGCCCTACAGAGCTAAAGGATATATCACTTACAGAAAGAAATAAAAAATGTGAAACTGAATATACTTTTATACCTTACTCATACGGCAATGTAATAAAAGAAGCATGGAATAAACAAACGGGTCTTCCTTTTGTGTCACCTGCCAAAAATGCCCTTATATATACGAGTGTCTATGTAGCAGCGGATATGTCAACTGATCTATTAATGCAATCTGAAACCGCACAAAAAGCAATTGATGCTATTCCTGGTGCACGCACCGTACATAATGCATTCAAAAATAATGT
>DASZEX010000006.1:0-34065 GCA_035940365.1 Candidatus Babeliales bacterium
CTCTCAAGAATTTTATGATTTTCGACATTGCAACTTCTGTGATATACTCTTTCTTCATAGTAGCTCCAGTTTAATATTGAATACATTGACTGGATGCTACTATATCACTTTTTAAAATTTTGAAAACTCAACAGAGCCTAGCAATACATACTATCACTTTTATATACATATATTCCCTTTGTTTTATTAATAGTACCCATCTTGTATCTATTTATAAAGTATTCATTATAAAATATGCACGTACTATTATCTATACATGATATATACCTAAATGAACAAGTAATATAATGCTATATTTTTCTGGGCAGATTCAGGAAAAACTGCACGCGATATTGCAAAAGAACAAGGACATACTGATATTATTATATTATATTATGTATTCTAAAAATACGGTTATGTAATGAAAACAATAAGTATCATTGTATTTGGCATTATAAGCCTTGTGCATTGTGTGTGGATTCAAAGTATGAACTATTCCTATGCAATAACCATACTTGTCAGACATATTCCTTTTGATCATATAACACTTTGCACTATAGGCAACATAGATAAAGAATCACGTAAAATTCTTATTTCTACTGCACCTGAAAGACAAATACTATTAAAACATCATATACAAAATCAACCCAATCTTTTTCCTGTTGAACAACAATATTATGCATGGCATCCCTATGGCAGTGCCTGTAGTTATATAGAATCTTTTGATATACTTCAAGAAGATGAATGGGACAGTAGAAATTCTTCATGGACTACTTTGATTAATCTATGTATCTTGCAACTTGCAAGTAATAATAGAACTAGAAAATATAGTAATACTATTATGTCATTGCATGAAGGAGGCAATCCTACATTATTTCCAGAAAAGTATTCACCTTATTATCAAAAAGCATTGCAATCAGGATATCTTAAATATATTTGTGAGGATAGTTACCAAACTCGCATAGGTGTACCTTTTTTTGATGTACATGGAAATGCTTGTACCCATATGTATAACACACAAGATAGCGGCTGTGTTATGTACCATGCTATTGACAATGAAGGCAATTCCACTAAATGCCCATGTTCATTTGAATATAAAGATACTTTACATTCTTTAAAAATTCTTACTCGTACTCCTTTTTTTATCCCTTTTATACATTCAACACAAACCTTTGATAATAATAAAGAAAAAAT
The DNA here is from genome assembly GCA_035940365.1 of Candidatus Babeliales bacterium. Lineage (GTDB taxonomy): Bacteria > Babelota > Babeliae > Babelales > Vermiphilaceae > DASZEX01. The sequence goes on from DASZEX010000006.1 coordinate 1,174, forward strand.
TTACAAAACAGACAGTGTACGTATTAATGGTCAACCCTTATCTGCCGACCATCATGCGCAACTAACATCCTATATTGAAAATTTTTATCTTTGGATTTAATAAAAATTAGCTAGCATATCATTTGACTTTTACATTCTTATTTTGTACACTTCCTCCAGCAGTTTTGGCAGTTTTGGAAAAACTCATTCTTTGCTTGAACAAAAAAGGAAATAATGAATTATATCGTATCTTTTTGTCTCGCTTTTTCTATGGTAAATCTTTACCCTATGGAATCATATATACAATCAAATACAGAAGAAAAAACAATACATCTACCGCTTGGTCCTCTTGATGAGCAAATTATACAACTTGCGGTAGATCGCTATGGAGTAGGGGTTTTACGCGCACAACTTAAACGTCAACCATTTACTATACAAACAATAAATACAACAAAATAGACTCTATTCTTCGGATATAATAGTAAGAGGGCTTGATATATGCCCAAGACTGCATCCACCTTCAGCTCGTGATTGGGCAAATAGTTTATGTATACCTGCAACAAGCATGCCTACTATACCACCATATATACTACTGGACAGTGCATTGTCTTTCATCTGCAGCGTATGCATCACAGTACTTTTATACTTAATGCCTATTGCCAAAAGCCCTAAGCTAATCAAATCCATACAGTCAGATATACCATTGCGTATTCCTTGCAATAATGTTGGAAGGCCCCTATATGGACAACAAACAAGAAACAAAAGGAAAAAAAATGTACTATCGTAGAATACAATAACCCGCTGCATGATCATATCACTATGGTGTATATATATACATTTGCTGAATTATAATCCCAAATCTTTGATAAATGCATCTACCCGTGGCTCGCGGCCTAAAAATTCAATAAGTAGCAAATACGGATCTTTGCTGCCGCCACGAGCTAAAATAATATCGGCATACCGTTTACCTATGGCAGGATTCAATAGGCCTTCTTTTTTTATTTGAGCAAATAGATCAAGCGCAAATACTTTTGACCAGAGATACCCATAATATTTGGCGCCATAGCCAGTCAGGTGCCCAAATGATGCATAAAAATGATTTTTTGGATCAAAATAAAATTCTGGTGCCATTTTGGTATATAGGTCTACCAATAGAGCATATGGATCTTTATCTGCGCCTGGACCAAAATATTCAAGTGCTAGTATTGCATAGCGCGCTTGAGTCCGCAATGTCATACCAGAATCAAACTGCTTCAACTGTACAATAGTATCTAATATGGCCTCTGGCAACTGCTGACCTGTTTGATAATGACTACTAATACTACGCACAATATCCTTATCCCACAACCATTCTTCCAACATTTGTGAAGGCATTTCCACAAAATCACGTTTCACGCTTGTACCTGAAAAGGTAGCAAAATCAGTAGTACTCAATATTGCATGCAATGCATGGCCAAATTCATGAAAAAAAGTACTGACATCTTTGCGTGTAAGTAATGAAGGTTTTGTTGGTGTGCTACGAGTAAAATTAGCTATAACTACTGAAACATCGGGAATATTGATGCCATCAACATTATGAACCGATGGAATGACCGTCAAGTGTGCTGCATGAGAATATTTATTATCTCGTGGATATAAATCCAATAATAAAGTTCCAAGCAATCTTTGGTCATTTTTTTTATAAACTTGCAGTACTTTTACTTCTGGATGCCACAAACCAGATGCCTCAACTTCTTTAAATGAAAGGCTAAAGAATTTTTGATAAATATCAAATAATGCTTCTATAGTTTTTTCCATAGGAAAGTATTCAGAAACTAATTGCTCATCCAGCAAAAAGCTATTTTTCTTGTATATATATTTTATGTATGCAAGATCCCAAGGTTTTAGCAAACCATCTTCAGTTCGAGTAACTGATTCTGGTAAATGATACGTAATACGCTCTAATTCTTTTTCTTCTTTTGCTTTGGCTCTGGTATATATATCATGCAAAAAATTGAATGCACGCTCAGGCGTTTGCACCATTTGCTCATCCAAATCATAGGCAGCATAACTTGCAAATCCCAGAATGCGCGCAAGCTCATCTCGCTTTTGAATAATAGTACGTAATAAAGCATCATTAAGTGGATATGCTCTATTATTAAATGCTTCATAGAGCCGCTTGCGGGTATCTTCAACTGCACATTGTTCAAGTACACGATTGACCGTTGGATAATCAACACCTAATATATAGTGGCCAGTTTCGGTGGTACGCAAACTAGCAATAAAATCATCATCAAGCCCTGCAAGCCCTTCACGATCAACCGTAATAGTACGGTTATCTTGTGCAATATTTTTATCAAACTCAGCAACGAGCGCTGCCAAATCTTTGTGCAATGTTGCAATGCGTGCTCGTTGCTCTTCTGGCAAACCTAATCCAGAACGCTCAAATACTTTGCGTGTTTGCTCAATAAAATAGCGCTGCGTATCAGTAAGCTGCTCAGTAGGTGCAATAGTATCTGCATAGGCAATAAAAGCATCATATAATGGTTTGTTCGAGGTAACATATTCCACCACAAAACGTTGTATCTCCAGTGATGATTCATGAGCAGTTTCGCGAATATTGGCATCGGGACTTAAAAATTCAAGCGCACTCAGCACATTCTGATACAGCATAAGATCAGATACCATTAAACGGTCAAGCGCCATTGCACTTGTTTGAAAATTTTTTTGCGCAGCAGGCAGTTGAACATAATTATCTAAAGCTTGACGTGTTTGTTCTATATAGTGTGTCGTATTCTTTTTTATTTGATCAGGTGTATCTGAAAACAGTTTAATAATATCTTCAATGCGATGTGCATGATCTTTTATAGGCATAACAATACTCGGTTGAATCATAAAATACAAGAAAATACCTATTGCCAGAATACTCAAAAAAAGCAAAATAATATATATAATGCGCATAAATTAATAACTCCGCAATTAGAAGTTAAATAGACTATTGTGACTTTTTTAGTTTATACCATTCTTCACGTAACGCTATAGCGCGTTCAAAATCAAGTGACTCTGCTGCTAATTTCATACGAGTCTCTAGCTCAATGAGCTGTGTATGTATATCAGTAACCTTTAATTCTGTTTCATCTGATGTCATCTTTTTGGATTTTTTACCTTTTGATGCCAGTGCGATAGCTTCTTGCAGTGGAGCAATACTTTTGGTTACTTCCCGCTTGACTGTTTGCGGCACAATACCATGTTCTTTATTATAGCGCTCTTGTATAGTATGGCGCCTACTTGTTTCCTGTATGGCCGCATGCATAGATTTGGTAATTTTATCTGCATACAAAAATACGCGAGACTGCGCATTACGTGCAGCACGCCCTGCAATTTGCACCAAAGATCGCTTATCCCGCAAAAAGCTTTCTACATCCGCATCCATAATAGCAACCAGCGCTACTTCAGGAATATCAAGCCCTTCGCGCAATAAATTTACGCCAACTAAACAATCAAAAATTCCCATACGTAACTTTTGTATAAGTTCTGTACGCTGTGGCGTTTTCAGTTCACTATGCAAATAACAAGCCTTGAGTTGTTGTTCTTCTAGATATAAAGCAAGTTGCTCAGCAAGTTTCTTGGTAAGTACCATAATAAGTGTTCTAAATCCGCGATCACGTGTTTCTTTAATTGCATCAATAAGATGTTCCATCTGCCCTGTGCGTGGTATAATTTCAAGCACCGGATCAAGAAGTCCGGTTGGCCTAATAATTTGTTCTACAATTTGATCGGTATGAGTCAATTCATAATCCCCAGGAGTGGCAGAAACAAATAAAACATTATCAAAAAAACGCTCAACCTCTTTAAATTGCAATGGCCGGTTATCATACGCACTTGGTAGTCGAAACCCAAATTCAATCAAAACTTTCTTGCGCGCACGATCCCCATGATACATGCCGTGCAACTGAGGAATAGCAATATGAGATTCATCTATAATGCATAAAAAATCTTTGGGGAAAAAATCAAATAAACAATACGGTGTTTCCCCTGGCTGTCTACCATCAAAATAAACAGAATAATTTTCAATACCTGAACAGTAGCCAGTTTCTTTGAGCATTTCCAAATCATGCATTACCCGCTGAGTAAGCCTATCCCGGTATGATTCTTTTGGTAATTCAGGCAACCATATATCAAAATCATTTCTGATAGCGCGCATAGCAGCTTCTTGCCGATCAATGGGAGTAATAAAATGTTTAGCCGGAAATATAAGGGTATTGTCTAGTTCCATAACCACATTATTAGTATTTTTATTAACCCATTGCATACCTTCAATAGCAGTACCAAACAGTTCAATACGCAAAATGTCACGATAGTAAGGCAAACCAATTTCAATAGTATTACCACGTACTTGAAATAATCCAGGGCCACGTTCCATATCATTCCGTTTATATTGAATAAAAACAAGCTGCTGCAATAATTCTTGCCTACTTATTTGTTGGCCAATTTTAAGTGGAAATGACAAATTTCGATAATCGGTAGGGTTACCCAGAGAATATATTGATGAAACAGAAGTAACTACAATAGTGTCTGGTCGATTGATAATTGAAGCGGTAGATTCTAGGCGCAGCCGCTCAATTTCACTATTTACCTTTGTTTCTTTTGGTATGTACAAATCCTGTGCTGGCAAATAAGATTCAGGCTGATAATAATCATAATAGCTGACAAAATAACATACTTTATTTTCAGGAAAAAATAAGGAAAATTCTTCATATAACTGTGCTGCCAATGTTTTATTGGGAGAAAGCACCAGTACCGGTTTGTCTTGATTGGCAATGACATGAGCCATAGTAAATGTTTTGCCCGAACCAGTTATGCCCAGCAAGGTTGACCGGCATGGCCTATTGGCAGTTAATTGTGCAATAGCCTCAGGCTGACTACCTGCAGGAGCAAATGGCGTATGTAATTTGAATGGCGATCGGTTTGGCATAGTATACTATTAGATAAAAGGGTATATATTTTTTATAGTATAAGTATACCAATAGAATCACAACTATGTATAGATTATTGCCAAGGATCAACTACCCAACCTGCTGGTATATAACGTTCTTGTGCTTGATAGCGTTCTGCTTTTTTCTCTAATGCACTTTTTGCTCGTGTTTTTAATTGACCTGCCCATTGTTTTGGAGTTTCCCAGAGTTGAGATTTAGCTAATATTCGTTTACTTGGTTCAGTTGTGACCAGTTTATATCTACTAAACCAATTTTTGATTTTATTCCATATTGTTGGTTTTTCTTCTATATGAACAAATGGTTCTAAGGTAAATGGAATATGTAAAATATGTGCAAGTTGCCATTGGTCATAATACTCAGAGCCCCTTGATATTCCTGCTACTTTTTTATTTATTTTTTCTATAATAGGTATAATCATTATTATTCTATTAAATGATCTATTAAGAAAACTTTTTATAATATCACTATAAAACATACTAGTATTTGTTTGTCCAGAAACTTCTTGTATATAATCCCTATAAAATTCTTTTTTTGACTTATTATATTTTTCAGTATCATAGACAGGAATTACCCCTTTTACTAATAGAAAATGCTGAACTGTATTAATATATTCAGGAATTGTCTTAATAATTGCATTAATATTCTGCAATTCTTTTTTCAAATCATGTTTAAGTTCTTGATATAATTTTTGTTTATTTTTTATATCTTCAAATTTTTTTAATTGCGTTTTATCTAAGGTATATTCTTTAAATTCTTGTTCAGTTTGCCCGTCGAGCAAATTATTAAGTATATTGTTAATTTCTTTTAAATTTAAGATTGTTTTATCCAAGGCTTTTTGATTAATATTTTGTTCCTCAATTAATTTTTCTTTTATTGCTTGCTCCGCAAATTTTAATTCTTTTTTATATTTTTTTAATACCTCAGGCGCATTAAATTCCATTCCGCTTGAAGATGAAAATACAAATAGAACAAATATTGCGCTAATGCAAAACATCATAGTCTCCTCTTTACTGCCAAGGATCAACTACCCAACCTGCTGGTATATAACGTTCTTGTGCTTGATAGCGTTCTGCTTTTTTCTCTAATGCACTTTTTGCTCGTGTTTTTAATTGGCCAGCCCATTGTTTTGATTGTTGCCATGCAGAAGGCACTCCCTGTCTCATGGAAGGAGTAGGAATTTCTGCTTGTTTTTGTGGTATTTGTGTAAGTCCCATAGTCACTGATGGCTTGCCATACCACCAATTAACTAATTTTTGCCATAATCCAGGTTCTTTGGCTGCATACATTGGTGTTTCCCATATAGCAGCAGGAAGTCCAATAATATCAGTAAGTTTTCTTATATAAAATTGAAGATCTAGTACAGGAATATTCAATACCTTTGCATCAATTTTTGCCAATTCATAACGAATCATAGTATCAAATATATTATCGATAGATGACGGATAACCGATTCTATAAAAAGAAGACAATGTATAATGCATTGGCTCTTCTTTTACTTTCTCATCAGTTAATAATGGCTGTGATGCATTTTTAGCAAATCCTGCAATACTCATTTGATATTCTTTAGTCAAATCCGTAAGAAACTTATCTCCTTCTAATAATGTTCTAGGCCGTATTTTTGTTACATATTCTGGGCTTAATATTTCATGTTGCATTGACGTTATATATCTTGGTATATTAGCTAGTTTTTCATTGACTGAGCTTAAACCATAAGCAATGGATTTTTCAGCCGATTCTAATTCTTTTATTGCCATTGTATATCTACGATCAAAAACCTTTGATTCTACAGCTGATGTTAATAGGCGATTCATTTGGTTTTTACGTTTTTGTATATTATTAAGCGCCTGTTGTGCAATAGCATGTTCTTTTTCTAAATTTTCTTTTATCTTTTTCTCAAATGCTTTAATTTCTTGATTATAGCGATTTTTTATCTCTTGTTCGCTTAGTTCCATTGAATATATATAACCTGATAAACCAAGAAAACTTATTGCATATATAGTTTTATTAATACCTATCATAATTTTCCTCTAATTATATAATATCATATCATTTATATAATATCATATTAATAATAAATTATGCAATATTTGAATTAAAATTGCAATATAACGTTAATGCAAGCCGCTACGGCAATTGGTTAAACAAATTCTAATTGGCAGTAATTGATTTGGTTATATGAACTACCATGGTGTTCCTGCATATGGTTGCTCGCCATATATATATTCATGCACTTTTTGTTTATGAATTCTTTGTAATTCAGGCATATAGCGTTCTTTTTTTTCTTGCAGCCATGGTTTGATATCTTCTTTCCAACGCGGCATTGTATATTTTCTATAATCGCGATAGCTAGTAGGCACAGGCAATCTTTTTGTTGGCCCGGTGAATTGCATAGTTACTGATGGTTTTGATGCAAACAATGTACTAACCCATGTTCTAAATCTTTCACCCAATGTAGGTTCTTCGGCAGAATAAAAGGGTTGTACGTGATGCAAGATATATTTTTCTTGCTCTTTTTCTTCTTGCTCTTTGAGTTTTTTATATATAAATCCACGCATATAAGAATGAGCCAAATAGTTTTCTAATTCATTAAAAGTGGATACACCAAATTTTTGAGCTAACTTATCAGGAGAATTAATATTATTAATTACTTCTTTTTTAAATCTTTTATCATTTAGCAATATATTTTCTTGATCTTTAGCCAATTTTATTGATGTGCGATACAAATTTTCTATATCTTGCGCAATCAACTTTTTACCTGCATTATTATGAAAATAGTCGGATGCTTTTTTTTCAGCACGCGCCTTTGCTATATTTTTGATAAGAATGGCTTGAACTGTTTTTATTTGTTCAGGATCATTTTTATATGCATATGAGTCTGCCAAGTCCATTAAATTGTCTCTGATAAGCACTTTAGTATTATTATAACTATCCCATAATTTATTATCATATGTATTTATTTTTTCTTCTAATGGTTGTTTATTTAAATTCATTGATTTAAGTAAAAAGACAGTATGTACTTGTATTGCAAATAATGCAATTAATCTATATTTATTAGTACCTATCACCATTTTTCCTTTTATTTACATAACATTCATTTAATATGATACCATATATTATATAAATCATGCAATAACTGAATTAAAATTTTAGTAAAAGCAAGATATAATATGCTATTTATGCATCTAACAAAATATCAACTAGAACATATATAACTGAACTGTTATAGAGAAATAATGTATAAAAATCTTACAAATTAACTATAGATTACTGCCAAGGATCAACTACCCAACCTGCTGGTATATAACGTTCCTCTGATAAACGTTTTTCTGCTTTTTTCTCTAATGCACTTTTTGCTCGTGTTTTTAATTGACCTGCCCATTGTTTTGATATTTCCCATGCCGCAGGCGCTAGCTGTTTTATATCTTCAAAATACGTAGGAGTTTGGGGAATATAATCACGATAGGATGTCGGAATTTCAGCATGTTTTTTTTCTGGTGTTTGTGTGAGCTCCATAGTTCCTGAAGGCCCTGGTGCAAATAATGTGCTAAACCAGTGTTTTATTCTTTCACCCCATGTTTGTTCTTTGGCTGAATACATTACTTCCTTTGGTGAATATTTGTACCCCTTAAAACGCATTGCTAATTCTTCATGGCTTAGATTGTTTACACTTTCCAGGTTTGGTAATTTAAATTCTTTTAATAGAATCTCTGGCTCAAGCATGCTTTTTATTGGTTTAATTTTATTAGAATAAATTTCTTCATTTGCATAATCTTCATGTATTTTGTTGTAGTATTTTGTCTGAATCTTTTCTATATCACTTTGTGAAGTAGCTTGCTGAATATCGCGAATAAAGTCATTTCGAAGATCTCTGCTTTTTTGCATTCGCAATATCATAGAAGCAGCAGCGTTTTTCAGACCTTCAATAGAATCTTCTATTCTTTCTCTTTCTGATAAGCTTCCTCTGCTTAAACGAGTATAAGCGCGCAAAATTCCTATTTTGTTGCCTATAACCTCATCATCTAATTGTAACCTAATGCCATAATGTTTTATAGCGCTAGTTTTACGAGCATTTAATCCCCATGGCCATTGCATTGACTCCATAGTATTATACAAAGTGCCCATTATGCATATACCAAGAAAAACCTTTTTATTAGTACCTATCATAATTTTTCCTCTATTTATATAATATCATATCATTTATATAATATCATATCATTTATATAATAGCATATTAATAATAAATTATGCAATATTTGAATTAAAATTGCAATATAACGTTAATACAAGCCGCTACAGCAATTAGTTAAACAAATTCTAATTGGCAGCAACTGATTTGGTTATATGAACTACCATGGCGTTCCTGTATATGGCTGCTCGCCATATATATATTCATGCACCTTTTGCTTATGAATTCTTTGTAATTCAGGCATATAGCGTTCTCTTTTTTCTTGTAGCCATGGTTTAATAACATCCCGCCATCCTGCAGGCATAGCCTGTCTCATATAATTACGATAACGATAAATAGTTGGAATTTCTGGTTGTTTTGATGGTATTTGCGTAAGTCCCATAGTTACTGATGGCTTTTTATACCACCAATTAACTAATTTTTGCCAAAGAGAAGGTTGTTCAACAGCAGAAAAAAACATGAACTCTCTTTTTGGTCTAGTATCTCTTTCAACATTCATCTTTGCTCTTTGAAGGATTTCTTCATTGTTTAATTTTTCAACTTCATTAATAGAATGTAATCCAAATTTTTCTAGAAGATTTTCTTGAGCTAACTCATTAATATTTTGTTTTGCTCGTGCAGAATCATACTCTTTGGTTATTTTATCTCGATACGTTTGCATAATATTAGTTAATTCCTCTGGTGTGGATGCTTTATTGATACCTGTGTATATTTCATTCATATGTTTTCTTAATATTTTTGCCCGTATATAATTCTCTTCATAAAAACCTTTAGGTTGCAATAGGTTCTCAAATAAAAAACTTGCTCGTCGCCATGGATCCATATCTTTGGCTTGTGCATATACTTTTAATATCTGTGCTTGATTTACTTCAGCTAGGCTAGTGGCATATTGAAGACCATTTTCAAGTTCCTTCTTTATTGTTTTCTTTTGTTCTTCTAAATCTTTTGATTCGGCCAACCAAATATCTTCTCCGGCAATTATGGATAATGATATTGCATTGAAAATTAGCCAGGAACTTATCATAATTTTAGATTTAGCTATCATAATTTTTCCTCTATTTATATAGTTATATAGCATTTCATTTAATATAATATCATATATTATATAAATTATGCAATATTTGAATTAAAATTTTAGCAAAAAAAAGATAGAGGCGCTATTTATGCATCTAATAAAATATCAACTAGAATATATATAGCTGAGCTATAGAGGGAAAGCAATAGCCCATAATATATCAGCAACATGAGTTTTTAATGCAGTTTTTGCAGGCTTTTATACATTCTTTGCATACCTGCGTAGTATCATCACACGCAATTACACAAGCGGTGCCTGTTTTTTCACATATAGTGCTTGATTTTTCACAAGATTTTATACAATGCTCACATGCTTTGATTGTTTGATTACATGCCTTGATACATGCATCATCTTCGCATTCCTCTAAATGCTCTTTGCACGCCTCTATGCACTCGGCACATTTTTCTGCACAGTTTTTTGCTTTTTGTATAGTATTTCTATGTTCGTTGCTACTTGTTTTATTATTATATGAACAATCTTTACATGCAGTTGAACATTGTTGGCATGCTTTGATGCACGCATTACATGCGTCTATATGCTTTGGCATAACAACCTCCTTTTAATAATCTCTGTTATATCTTTATTAGCATATCAATTATTCAAATAGAAATTCAACATCTTGACTCTATACCCATACATAGAAAGATCTGAAGGGCTTTTTAGTAACTATTTTATATGGAGTTTGCTTTTGTAATTAAAATAAGGTATTTTCTATGTAAATCTATATAAAAAGGAGATTCTATAATGTTCATGCTTATCATTCTGACTATTATAAGTACCGCATATGCATCTGATCTGCATCTTATCCAAGAACAAGCAAATTCATTTAAGCTCAATTCATTTCTAGCATTAAATAACGCTGCATTATGTTCATATGCACAAGATTCAAACTTATCTATGCCTGAACCTGATGAAGTAGGACTTCGCTATACATTTAATAGGCACGGTTCTAATTTTTCAATCAGTGATCCCATTCAATCTATGTTTATTAATGATACGGCATTGTATAATACTATGGGCCAAAAAGCAAATGTATTAGAAATTGGTGCTGGATTTGGCTTATGTGCGCAAAAAGTTTTTGGTTTATATCATGCTCTGCATGCTAACTCAGATAATGAAAATAGTAATACATTATCATATGTAGGAGCAGATATTTCTTTTGAGCATTTGGCGGTAGCAACCAATGAAATTGCAAAAGTTAATAAAGATTGGTTGCATTATTGGAAGCCCATTGTAAGTAAATTTCCCTTTATACTCGATGATCAATATACACATATTGGCGCATTCCATGTATTTCATTTTTTAAAACCGGAAGAAGTCATACCAGGACTTAAGGCTATAGAAAATACATTAAAGCCAGGTGGGAAAGTATATATTTTAACCGCAAATCCGCAAACCATGGCATATGGCCCGCTTGTGCAGTCTATATATACTTATAAAAAAAATAAGGGCAAATCATTTCCTGGTTATCTTGAAGATACAAAAAAAATACATGACGCTTCTGTGGCTGCAGGGCTTATGCCGGAGGGTGCAGTAGAAAATAAAGGTAAATCAATTCCGGATCATTTTTTATTTATGGATACACAAGAACTTGCAGATCTTATTACATGCCATACAAAATTGAAGGTATTATGGAATAGTACTATAAATACTACTGTTCACACCAAAACACCAAAAACATATACAGGAATTATTGCTGAAAAATAATATTTTATTTACCGATGCAAAATTCTTTAAATATAGCATCCATGGCAGCTTCTGATATAGATTTACCGGTCAGTTCTGCAAGCGTAGCTATTGCTTGGGTTATATGATGCGATATCAGTTCATACTGAATATCACCTGATAGGAATTTTTGTATATGCTGAAGTTCTTGCTCAAGCCCTATAATAAGATGCTGCTGACGTTGGTTTAAAATAAAATGTGCCTGACCCATATTGAATATTTCTGATACTTTATTAATAATGATCTGTTCAAGATATGCAATATTGTGGCCGGTGATAGTAGATACTTCAATAGATACTGAATCAAATGCCATGGAATCTTCTATCTTGGGCATATCTGCTTTTGTATATACCCGTATCATTTTTTGTTTATATAGTGCAAGCAGATCTTGATATATATTCTTCTCTTGCTGTGTGATAGCCCGTGATTGATCAATAATAAGTAATAGTATATCCGCTTTTGCTGCTTCCTGGTATGAACGAGCAATACCTTGTTCTTCAATAACATCATGCGTAGTACGCAATCCTGCTGTATCAATTAAGGTATAATGAGTGTTATTTTTATACCAAATAGCCTCAACTACATCACGGGTAGTGCCGGCAATAGGGCTTACAATAGCGCGGCTTGTTGCCAAAAGTGCATTAAATAATGAAGATTTACCTGCATTGACTGAACCAATAAGCGCAATACGCACACCTTCACGTAACTGTTTTTGCATGGAACATGACTGTTTTAATTGATTTATAGCGGTCATAATCTGTTGTATACTATCTGCTATCTGCGCACCAAATTGCATATCTTCATCAATAAATTCAAAACTTGCCTCAGACAAAGCTAAAGCATTAATTAACATTTTTTCCATGCGCACCAGTACATCAGATAAAGTACCTTTGGTTTGGGCCAATGATGTCTTGAGTGATTGCTGTGTTCCGGCAACAATATATTCATGTAGGGATTCAGCTTGAATTAAATCCATTTTGCCATTAGATACTGCTTGCCGCGTAAATTCACCATTTTGGGCAAGGCGTGCACCCGCTTGAATAGCTTGTTGAATAATAGATTGAATAATAAAGTTATTATTATGGCAGGTAATTTCGACCGTATCGTAACCGGTAAAAGTGCGGGGGCCGTGCATAATTATAAATAAAGCAGTATCAATAACGGCACCTTGCGCATCTATAACCGATCCATACTGCACCGTATGGCTGGGAAACTTTTTCAACTGGCGATCACCAGAAAATGAACTTATTGATTGAGCAATATCGAGTGCCCTTTCCCCACTAATACGTATAAGAGCAATGGCACCCGGGCCTTGTGGCGTACAGCAGGCAACAATAGTATCAGTATTAGGTAGCGGAAGCATCATTATGCGTTTGGCCTTGTGTAGTCAATACCACCTTTAAAAATCGAAATTCTTTTTTAAAATGACTGCGGATCATACCCAGCAATACATAGGATAAACTTCTGAAGATATCAGTATTTTTTTCTATATCATCAACAAGCGGTTGCGCAAAGGTAATCTGCAAACGATTGCCGCGCTGTTCTATAGTAAATGGAGATGCAACCAAATTACTCTTTTGCACAATATCTTTAACCCATGTACGTACCGTATTTATTATTTCATCAGACCATTCCTGTGCAGGTTTTTTATGTCGCTCAGCATATGGCTGCATTTGATGCAAAGATTTATCGGAAGAACCTTCAGATCCCTGAGGTTTTCGTGAATGTACAGGTCTTTTTTCAGCATTTTTGTGGCCAGAAGCCTTATGGCTATAACCTTCTATTGTTTTTTCTTCTTGTTTTTCTATTTTCTTTGGTTTTCGGTCTTCTTTGTTTTCACTCGTTGCCGCCGATTCAGTAAAAAATAGCCCTATCTTGGCTTGTTTTTTTGTCAAACCAAAAAAAGATTTTTGTGAATCTTCAAAAATTTTAACCGAAAAATCAACCGGTTTACCGGCCCGCTCCCAAGCTTTTTCAATAGCTTTGAAAATAGAGGATGCTTCTTCAACAATAGATTTCATAGTGCCTATGTCCAAATACAGTGTGGAAAATATATTGTACCTTTATACTTTTGCTATTCTGGTGGTGTGTCCAGACAGCAAACGCATTTCCAAAAACGTTACTGATTATACGATTTGGAGCGGAAAACGGGACTCGAACCCGCAACCTTTGCCTTGGCAAGGCAACGCTCTACCAATTGAGCTATTTCCGCAGGATATTTAGTTCAAAAATCTACTTTAATGTATCATTCAATACTATTTTGTCAACAATTGGATTTTATGTTATAGTTTGTATTATACAGAAAAATATAAAATATAATATATAATAAATGGAGCACGGATGAATATAAAATCCTTATTTGTATATTTATTAATAAGCATACATTGTATAGTCAAACCAGAAGACTTACCTTGCCCGTCTCTTGACCTACAAGAACAAGAACTATCTACAAAAATTAAACAACTTGATACCATACTATGGTGGCAAAAATTAAAATTACGTTCGGGGAATTTTTGCCTATTAGTACTTGGCACGCTCTATTCATATCACACAAATAATTCAACATGCAGTTGTAATTTGCAGCATACCAGTGAAAACTTCAGAGAAATTTGCGAAGCTTGGGATATGCATCACCAACGTGCAATGCATCCATTTCAAACTGAAAAAAGCGTGCTGGAATCGCAATTAAATCTTATTCGTGCCAATAAAGAATGGGCACAGCTAGAATGCAAAGATTAATTCTTTACTATTCTTACTATTAAATACGCTTGTATTATATGCAGAAAAAGCTATTATATACAGTATTTAAACTTCTAGGAATAGTATGAAAAAATGCGTGACTGTATATCTGGCAATAGCATGTATCATTAATTCCATAGCTATAGCCTCAACCAAAAATGACAAAAATATCATCAAGCAGACTTATCTACAACAAGAAGAAACAATAACAAATAAAATCAAAGATCTTGATAACAAAATTGATAGTATACAAAGAAAAATTGACAAAGATATCCTATTAAATGATATTATACTAGGTTTCAAATATGCTATATTTTCTATTCTTGGCATAAAAACAGGTTGTGAACATTGCAATCATACTTGTAGCAAAAAGCACGAACAAACATACGATGAAAAAATGTTACATAAATATTCGCTCAAAAGATTTAGGCTAAACAATCAATTAAATCTTATTCGTGCCAATAGAGAATGGGCACAGCTAGAATGCAAAGATTAATTCTTTTACCGTTCTTACTATTGAATCCACTTGTATTATATGCAGAAAAAGCTATTATATAAAGTATTTAACTTCTGGGAATAGTATGAAAAAATGCATGACTGTATATATAATTTGTTTGGTTACCGGCACATTAAACGCAACTACGTCAGAAAAAAAGTCCGCTAATCAAACCCATGGACATAGTGTATATATAAAAGAAAAAGCTACAACAGGTTGTCAAAAAATAAAAGAAACTTTATATACAATTAACAATACGATACAAAATTCAGTAATCCCTCCCGTTACTGTTTTTATTCAAAATAAAGTGATGGATACCTTATTTGGTGGAAATCATATTCGCTTAGGCAAAATAGAATACTGCAAAAAATGTCACAATTTTCATATTTCTGATTGTAACAAATGCCGAAATACTTAATTCTATGATTCATTGATACGATTTAATTTATATGTATACTAAATAAAAGATTCGATACAATATTATTCTATGGCGGGATATCTATGCATCTATTTTTTTATTTTTTTGTATTCATCAATAGTATAGGCATTTCTATTACACAAGCACAGGATTATAAGCCAAGATCCTATGATTCTTGTTTTCATACATGCGAGTTATTGGAAATACAGAAACAACTAAAGAAAAATGAATTGCAGCGTATTTCTGAGAAAGAAAACATCAAAATACAAAAGCATTTTTTAAATGGCTTATCGCCTATTATCTATGACATTGCTTATAGACTTAGTATTGCTCTTATTAATAGTTTTGCAGGAACAGAATATAAACCAACAACAGGAGACACGCAACCATTTTCCTGGTATTGTTTTACATGCTCTTGTACTCATACGTGCTCTGGATGTTTTCACCATTATCACACATCCTGTAATAATGAATTGTTATCCCAGCAACATATAATAAATAAATACCGAATAAAAAAACAAAAAATAGAACAAGAAATTAAAGATATTGAATATCTATTAAAAATTTGTGAAAAGAGCAAAACTATTATCCACCTTTGATGACAGCAAGCGGTTTCAGGCGGGCAACTTTGCTGGCAAGGCCTGCGCCATGCACTACTTTAATTACCTCTTCTATATCTTTATAGGCGATTGGTGCTTCTTCTGCCAAACCAATATTTGAATCAGTACGCACCAAAATACCTTGTGACTCAAGTGTATTGCGCAATGTTTTGCCATGGACTTTCTTTTTAGCCTGTGCTCGGGACATTATTCTGCCTGCACCATGGCAGCATGAACCAAATGAAATATCCATACTTTCATGCGTGCCAAGCATCACATATGAAGCGGTGCCCATGGTGCCTGGTACAAGTACTGGTTGACCAATAGTGCGGTACGCAGCTGGTATCTCTATGCTACCTTTGCCAAATGCACGTGTTGCTCCTTTGCGGTGCACAATCATCTGTTTTTGTTTATTTTGCACGGTATGTGTTTCTCGTTTACCTATATTATGAGATACATCATATACCGTATCTAATTGAATATCAGGCATTATTGATTGCCATGCCTCACGCGTCCAATGTGCAATCATATGTCTATTTGCCCATGCATAATTACATGCAGCGGCCATAGCAGCAAAATAGTCTTGTGCAATAGATGAAGTGAATGGTGCACATACCAGTTCCCGATCAGGTAGTGCATAACCCCATGTATGCAATTGCTGCATCATAGCACGTACATAATCGGTACAAATTTGGTGACCAAGGCCACGTGACCCACAATGAATCATCACCGTAACCATATTGGGCTCTAATCCAAATGCGTGTGCAGCCGCAGTATCAAATATTTCATCAACATACTGTATTTCCAAAAAGTGATTACCTGAGCCGAGAGTCCCTATTTGGTCTGCACCACGTTTTTTTGCATGATCAGAAACCAATGTGGGATTAGCATTAGCCATAATGCCACCATCTTCGCATACAAGTAGATCTGCTGGCATACCATATCCTTGTTGCACCATATAAGGCGCGCCACCACGCAATAATAAATCTAATGCATCAGATTTAAGTTTAAGTCTACCGCCACGACCAACACCAGAGGGAATAGCGTCAAAAATAGCCGTTGCTATTTTGTCTAAATAACGGCTGCATTGTTTGCGTGATACGTTAGCTTTGAGTAATCGAACACCACAATTTATATCATAGCCAATACCACCGGGAGAAATCACACCACCTTCATCAATTGCCATAGCAGCAACCCCACCAATAGGAAACCCATACCCTTGATGCACATCAGGCATTGCATAGGCATATTTTTGTATACCAGGTAAGGTAGCAACATTAACCAGTTGCCATGCAGAAAGATCTATAAGTACATCATCAATCATAGATTCGCTTGCAAAAATACGCGCTGGCACACGCATATCAGCACGGTATTCTTGTGGAATTTCAAATATATATTCGTCAATATGCACAAGATTTGCACGGGTAAGCTGTCTTTGTTCTGCCATGCCATTACCTTTATTTCAATTTATATATCAAATACAATATCTGCCTGCCAATGATCGTCAATCTTTTGTATATCTAAATTATGATACGTAACTGCTTTTATTTCCACTACTTCAAATCCTTTAATCGAAATACCATACAGCGTCGCTTGTATTGCAGTATCAGAAAATTCATCTATAGTAACATCAAGATATGCTTCATTATAGATATCTGATAAATACAGTGCTTCAGATAAAAAATCGACTAATAAACCAATCTGATCAACAGAAGCAACTTTTATTTGACGTATAATAGGCAAATGCGGACACACTATACGATCATGTAGTATATGACAATCAGGGGCAATAGGCCGTATACTCTGAAACATGCCAATAAGCGCATGTCTAAATAAATCTTGTTTGGTTTTTCCATATACGCGTATTTGCAAATCAGCAGTATGCGGTATAATCTCAAAATCTTTAGTCATTTATCATCCTCAAAACTCAAAATATTGTTCCTATTTGACATTTTTTAATTAGCAATGTATATTTATATTAAATGTATTAATGGAGGATAATTATATGAAACCATATATAAACAATAAAATATATACATTAATAATGATTACTATCGTCGCTTTGGTATGTAACATCAATCAAATTAATGCTTATAAACCTGTAATTCAAACAGCAAAACGAGATAATAACCGTACCATATGTGTTGGTTGCTATCCAGAAAATATGAGCTTTTGTAATCAATGTACTATAAAAAAGCTAGAGACAATAAAACTTCAAAAAGAAGATATCGTACATAATAGTTTACTCTGTAGTATAGGTATAGGTACATTGGCTGCTGTACATATATATTACGCATATCACGGGAAAGAACATAAAGCTCTGCATGGTATAACTGGTGGATTTTTGAGTCTTATTACTTTTCACATGGGTAAAGAATGTCTTGAGAGTCGTTCCGATGCAAGAGACCATGATAAAAAAATTCAAGAACTAAAGAATATTATAACTGTTAAATAATTTTACATATATAGCTATTATTCATATAATAAACTAAGATAGAAAATTGCATGTTCAGGAATATTTATGATATATTGCAAAAAACTAATGGAATTGTTTTTATTTGTTATTGTTTGCCTGCATACTAGTATAACTAAACCGATACATAATAATACCGATAGTGTTGGTTTTGCCATACACAAGCCTTTGCATTGCAGCAATTGTGGGCAATCTATACAAATATCCCAATCTCCAATTTCTATGCTATGTATTGCTTGTACTATACAAAAACATCAAGCAAAGGTTGATCAACATACACCTACAGCCATATATGGCTGTGCGTTATTACCTCTGGTTGTTTGGACTCTTTTGACAGGAATGGCTGCAGTAATGCTACAGGATAAAAAAAAGGATCTTCCTGGCGTTATATACACGGGTGGTAGTTTTTTAACTTCATTGGGACTTACCTATACGGTTGGTAATTCTTATATACAACATAAACATAAGGCAGAAAAACATTCTGCAAAAGTAACAGAACTAAAAAAACTTATTGAAACTACATAAGGTTACTACATGAATAAAATCTTACTCTCATTATTAATGTTCACTACCAACGCTATATATCCAATGAGTCCTCAATCAACATCTTCGTCAGTAGTAGTATCTGCTTGTATTGATTGTGGCACATGCATGATAGCTGAACATGCCTGCAAATATCGATGCCATGCCTGTACAATAAAAAAACATGAAATAAAAGCGCGGCAAAAAGAATATGACCAAAAAGAAGCATTGTGTTATGTTATTTCAGGATTGACAATATTTACAACAGCTGCCCTTATTTTAAAAAATGCGATTTCTATAACAACCAGCCCGGAAGAGAGAACGATTGGCTATGCTACAGCCTGCATACTTGTATCTACTTTTATGGGTGGAATGTATAAGGCTAAAAAGGACTATGATCATAATAACAAAAAAGCTGCCTATCATCGCGAGCAAGCAAAGAAGCTACAAAATTTGGTAATCAAATAATCGTATTTTGCTATCTTTTGTATCAGGCTCTATACTAGAAATATCAGGACTTTTTCTTTTGGAGCATTGCATATATGGTTATTACGCAAGCAACTGCCAACTTTTTGGTTACTACTATTACCTTACTGTGTGCCTATAGCATTATTGTGACTATATCTAATTTTGTTCATGCATGGTTTGCGCGCAAAATGGGTGATGATACACCGGCACAACTTGGCTTTTTGAGCCTTAATCCACTTGATCATATTGACCCTATTGGGCTTATTTGTATTGTCTTTTTTCAATTTGGATGGGGGCAATATATTCCTATTAATCCAAGCAATCTGTATGGCAAATGGTATAAAACCAAAGTGATATGTACCTTACTTGCCGGATCAGTGGTATATATTTTGATGGCACTCATTTCTTTATTTGTACTCATCTGCTTATTTGATCCATTTATTATTGCACTTGCACAGGGTATGGTCGGGTATACCGCTCTTTCATTTCAGATATTAACGCAGTCATATCCATTATATCCTTCATATCTTATTGCTATAGGGTTTATTCTTATTGCCATAATGTATTTTGGTGTTATTTTGGGTGTACTCAATGGTATTATCAATTGCTTCTATGCTGCTATGATACTCTGGCATACCAAACCACCGCATTTGATGACCCAAAATGCTACTATTGCTTTGCTTCTGGCTCCTATTTTGTTAATTTTATTTTTATCAGGGCCATTACGTATGTTTATAATATATGTATTATCCTATAGTGGCTATTTAATTACCCATTTACTTGGTTGGGTTTAATATAGATTGGAACTTTATTATGCATAATGAACTTTCTCTTATTCTATCTGGTATTAGTCAAATTATTCCTCTTGAGGATCTGGAAAAAAAATTAAAATCGGGTAGAAAACTTACTATCAAACTTGGTATGGACCCCACCTCACCTGATTTGCATTTAGGCCATGCAGTGGTATTAAGTAAATTGAAACAATTCCAAGATTTAGGCCATAATGTCATCTTTTTAATTGGTGATTTTACTGCTCGCATTGGTGATCCATCGGGCAGATCAAAAACAAGGCCACCTCTTTCTATAGAACAAATTAACCATAATATGAAAAGCTACTTTCAGCAAGTCGGCACGATTTTGGATGTTAATAAAACCACTATTGCATATAACTCTGAATTTTTAGGAAAACTGAACGCGAGTGATTTTTTATTACTATGTGGCAAAGTTACCGTATCACGCATACTTGAACGAGATGACTTTCAAAAGCGGATGGCAACACAGGAACCCATTGGTTTTCATGAACTATTATACCCATTAATGCAAGGCTATGATTCCGTGGCATTGCAAGCAGATGTTGAATTGGGAGGCACTGACCAAACATTTAACTTACTAATGGGTCGCACCTTACAAGAGCATTACAATCAAGAACCACAAGTAATAATTACTATGCCATTACTTGAAGGATTAGATGGTGTGCATAAAATGTCTAAATCATTGGGCAATGCTATTGGACTTACCGAACCTGCAAACGAAGCATTTGGCAAACTTATGAGCATATCAGATAGCCTTATGTGGCGCTATATGAAATTATTATTAAATGTCTCGGATCAGCAGATTGCCCATGAACAACAAGCCGTGAGTAATGGCACCGTGCATCCGATGGAACTGAAAAAAAAGATGGCTCAAGCTATTATCGCCAAATTCTGGTCAGTACCAGAAGCAGATCAAGCTCTTGCATATTTTGAAGCTGTATTTCAGCAAAAAGACTATTCAAAAGCAGATATTATTACATTGCCAGATGATTGTCCAAATCCTATTTGGATTGTAGATTTATTGCGTATACTAGATTCAATACCAACATCTTCAGAAGCAAAGCGGCTTATTCAAGCAGGAGCAGTGCAATTAAATGGTATTCCTGTTGCAACATTTAATGCGCAGGTACATTGGCAACCTGGTATGATAATTAAAGTGGGTAAACATAAAATTTATCGTATTCAATAATTGACTAATACGTTAAATAGGATAACCTAATTTTTAGGTATATATATCATACTTAATGATGTAAAGGATTCCCATGCATATTAAATATTCAGTTCTTGTTTTATTTGCGGCGTGTTCTACTGCTGGTCTTATAGCAGAAGATAAACAAGTAGGTACACCATCCAGCGCAACTAAAGTAACTCCTGCCGCAGAAAAAAAATCATCAGAACTTGTTTCACTAACAAAAAATGCTGGAATGGCAGTTGAAATATGGGACGCCTATAGTTCCATGGGCACAGCAGGAGACGGCAAAGAAAAACAACAAGAAATGGAACAATTGCAAAAAGAAGCGACCAATACCCTTGAACAACAACGCCAAGCTAGTGCAAAAAGATTAGATGCATTTAATGCTAAAAAAGATACCTTGAGTAAAGAAGCACGAGAAAAAGAAGAACAAGAACTTATAGCATTGAGCCGTGACTTACAAAATGAAGTGCAAAAAGCACAAGAACGTATTCGTCATGAGTTAAATAAAGCAACGGAAGAGCTTGCACGTACTGCAGAGCAAGCAGCAATTGAAATTGCAAAAGAAGACAATATTGATTTGCTTATAGAAAAAAACACTGGCCGTGTTGTATATAATAAAGAAACCTATGATATTACAAATCGCGTTACACAACGCATGGATGAAAAACGTGCAACAAGACTTGCGCAGAATAAAAAAACATCTAATGCAGTAACAGTGGCAAGCCCACATGTTGTTGGCCAAAAAGCAGCTGACAGCAAAGCATAATGATCTTTATTTGATCAAATAGAAAAAGGCCAGGAAAACAATCTTTTCCTGGCCTTTTTTATAATAATATACATAGTATTTAATAGTATCTATTTATTCATAATCATACACTCACTATGGCATCTATCATAAAAAATATTAAAGCAATAATAGGTTTAGGCAATCCTGGTCCTACCTATTACAGAACGCGTCATAGCATTGGTTATCGCATTATTGATGAGCTGGCAGAACGCTTTGGTGGAACTTGGCATAATAGGGATATACTCCAAACAGCAACTATTGCTATTAATGATCAACCAGTACTTTTGATTAAATCAAATACATATATGAATGATTCTGGAAAAGCGATTCCTTTTATATTAAAAAAAGGAATTAAACCAGAAGAGATATTGGTAATTCATGATGAATTAGAAAAACCATTTGGAACTATTGGATTTAAAATTGATGGTTCACATCGCGGTCATAATGGATTGCGTTCAATTATACAAGTATGTGGCAATGCATTTGCACGCCTACGCATTGGTATAGGAAGACCTGAAAAAAAAGAAGATGTCCCTGAATATGTACTTAAACCATTTACTCAATCCGAGACAGACATTCAACTAATTATTGACCAGGCTATCGCTGAGATTGAAAAAATATTTCAATAATATTCTTCTATGCAACTATAATGTAATGTATCTATAAATAAAATTGTATCTTTTTTTAGTAGACAAATTAATTTTGTTTTTCGTCATAAAAAAATTTCTCTCATCTCTTTTTATTTGACAATGTCTTTGAAATTTGGAATATTAAAAAAAGTAAATTGTTACAATTAGTTAAGATATAAGGAAATTATATATGCAACTATCTTTTATAAACAACCACACATTATCCATTGCTCTTTTGGGTTCATTAGTAACACCACTGATATGTTTTAGTATGCAAACAACCATTGAAATACCAGATGAACGTATTGAAGATATTATTATTTATACAGGTAAGAGTAATCTGGAAACACTTTCGTCCACTGCACAAGTTAATAAACAATGGAATACAATTACCAATAGCCCATATGTAACTAAACTACTTTTTTTCGATAACACAAATCCACATACTGCAGCAAGTAAACATTATCAGTTTATTAATAGAAAGTTACACCATAATATAAAAAACAAAAAAGTACAAAAAGTCACTGACCTTTTGCAGGATCCATTTATAAATCCAAATTATGAAATAGAATGGAATAATGATAAAGATATTAAAAGCGATAGGGTTATGTTAGAAAGTATTACACCTTTGCGTAGCGCAAGTCTTGTTTGTAATGAACAAATTATTAATTCACTTTTACATGCAAAAGCACATATTACTGGAACACTATGGTCGCCTATTAATCTTGTTATTGCATCGAATTCAGACCTCACTACTTCAGAAGAAAAACAAAGCTGTATTCAAACTTTGATAAAACATAAAGCCAATATACAACAAAAATGTTTCCACGGAAATGGTTTGCATATAGCAGCTGCATATGGGGATAGTAATAATATTCCTTTTCTACTTACCCATATTCCTGATCCTAATATTAAAAATGGTTATGGTGAAATTGCACTCTTAACATTGTTCAGACATCGTAATAATCATAATTCAGCCTCATTTTTGAATGCTACATGTTCATTATTAAATAACAATTCAGATATACATGCCCAAGATAATCAAGGCCGCTCTGTATTTAGTTATACTGCCACGTTATTGGAAGAGCCTGCGTATCGTGATATTGCTACACAATTACTTGAAAGATATAATCAAGGCTAATATGTACATAAAATAATACGCTGTCATTATTGTTTATTAATTACAAGAAATTGATATGAACGCCCTATTAAACAAGCAATTAGTTAATAGGGCAACCTGTTTACATTTTAATATTTCATGCCTGTTAATAATTCTTCTTCAATCTGCAACAAGCGATTATATTTTGCCATATGCTCGCCACCAGTAAATCCGCCTGCCTTAATATGATCAGCACTTACACCTACAGCAAAATCTGCAATAAAATCATCATTAGTTTCGCAAGACCGGTGTGACACAATAATTTGTACATCATGTTGCTTACATAGACGTACTGCTTGCAACGCCTCAGTGACTGTACCAATTTGATTAGGTTTTATGACTACAGCATCAAGAATATCGTCTTGTATTGCCTGTGCAATACGAGTAGAATCAGTAACACAAAGATCATCACCAACTATCAATGTGACGTCATCTATCCGTTCATGCAATCTTTTCCATCCGATCCAGTCTACTTCATTGAGTCCATCTTCTAAACTATATAAAGGATATCTATTTGCTATGGCTGCATATATATTAATTAATGCATCAGCAGAAAGATATTCTTTTTGCCATATATATACATCTTCATGCGCATCATAGAAATGCGAAGCAGCAGCATCTAATGCAATTTTTAATGATACATTATATAATTGCTCTACCTCTTGTATAACCTGAAGCAAAACATCTAATGCTTCATATGTGTCAGTAAACCGGGTTGCTATACCACCTTCATCACCATATACAAGTGGTCTTGATTTAGCACGTATTATTTCTTTTAATACCATATTGCATGTTGCACCGATAAGTATTATCTCATGCATAGAATCGACACCGAGTGGCACAATCATATGCTCCTGTATAGAAAGTCCATTATATGCATGCATAGCACCATTAATAAGATTAAACATAGGTACAGGAAGTGCTACTGAATTAAAATCCGCCGCGCTAGCAATGCAATGATATAATGGCATAGCATGATTCTTTGCTTCTGCCTTATACATTGCCATACTGACAGCAAGCATACTGTTGGCACCTAATTTAGTTTTATTGGTAGTACCATCCAATTGTAGCATCTGCATATCTATTGCTTTGCCATTTGGTTCTTTGCCTATACATAATGGCGCAATAGTTTCATTAATGATAGTCACCGCCTTGCGCATTCCCATGCCCATTAGACGTGGTCCTTGGTCTTGCAATTCAAATGCTTCATGCATGCCACGAGAAGTTCCTGAAGGTACTGAAGATGATACAAATATGTCAGAATCTAATACAATCGTACATTCAATAGTAGGGATACCGCGAGAATTAAAAATTTCACGTGCATATACATTTTTGACAATCATACTACCTCTTGCATAGATATTTTTTATTATATACATGTATATGACAATATTTCTATAAAAAAATTAATAAATAATACATTATTTTTTATATAAAATTACCTATATTAATTAGTATGTATTATACTAATATTATTAACTGATGAGTTATAGCATGAAAACATTATTTTTGTATACACTTTTGTCAGGTTGTAATTTTTCTCATATGCCATATAATACATATCAATCTGCTACGATACAATCAGATAACTCAAAAGCTATTCTGTATAGCCTTATGGGCATTACTGGTTTATGTACCATTACCTGTTTATATACTTTATATAAAAATACACAATTGCATGCACAGTTTATTGAACAACAAAATACCATTATGGCTCAAAAGAACATTCTTGAACAACAAAATCAGAAAATAGATACTCAAAATACCAAGATCGAAGAATATAAAGCAGATATAAAAAAACTTAATAGCACAATTGGTGATATGTTACAGATAGAAACTATGCGTAATAATATTCAACAGCTTGTTTCAAGTACAAAAAACCAATATGAGCATATGCAGGGGAAAATTGATAATCTTTTGGATACATCAAAAGAGCATTCAAACATTTTGACAGATCTATGCACTGAAATATCTGATCAGCATACAAGGCTTTCTACTATTGAAAATGCTTTGAAAATTACTATAATTACCACCAACAAAATACTTGATCATCCATTATTTAGAAATAAATACACATCCTACATGTCACCAACCAAAATTCCTGAAATATAAAAAAAGCCTGCACATTACCCGTGCAGGCTTTTGCATTACTAATGTACGTACTTACTTACTGTTGATCATCATTCATAGTGTCTTCAGTTGTTGCAGATTGATTACATTCATGTTTGCAAGATTTTGTGCATGGTGTATTATTAGTTTCTCCAGTTTGGGTAACAAATTTCTTTTCTTTCATTTGGACATAATTATTTACATAAGCAAGTAATTCTTGATTATTTTCTTCTTTAGCACGATCTGTTAAATACAAAATTAAGTCAGCACATTTTTTCCCTTCAGATTCATTAATAGTAGGATTGCTGACATCATAAATAACTTCCATGCAATGGCCTTCTAAAATTTGTTTTATTTCTGCTATATCACGCGTGTGTGTTGGTTCTACTTGTGTAGATGGTGACAATGCATTAGGTTCATTTTCCATTGCATGTGCACAAAATGCCATAGAGGTAAGCAAAAGAATAGATAAGTATTTCATATAAAAACCTTTGGGTATAAATGTGATAGTAACTCCGATATGCAGTATAACGCGTATTATTATTTTTTCTATTGATTTTTTATTAGTATACACAAAAGAAAAACATTATTTGCATATTGTATAGCCTCTTCTATAAAAAAAATAGGCTGCATGCGCGCAGCCCATTCCATGCAAATACTTATTGCTTACTATAATGCATTTATTTGCGAGTTTATTAGTACCCCAACAGAGTAAGCCTATTTTATGTGTTTTTATATTATTCCTGAAAATACCTTTAATTCCTGATTGCTTTGCAGCATAGACCCGGAGATTTACTTATTGAAATATTGTTTTTAATAATTCGATCATGTTATTATTAATATTAATAAAAATAATTGTAATTATAAAATAGAGGGAAGATAATGTATAAAATTCATTTGTTTGCCAGAAAAATGGTCTATTTTATAATTTTTATATCAACACATTTTTGCCAGGGTTGGACGGTAAAAGTTATTAATTTCGCAGATGAAAAAATAACATTAGATATTCATAGTACTCAAATGTATGCCGGTTGGAATGATCGGTGTAATCATTGGTGCCCAAAAGGCTGTAAGTACTGGAGCCCTAAGGATTACTGGACCGGTTGTCTTGAAAAAAAGGGATGTGAATTTATTGGCAAGCAGATAGATCCGCATTCATCGTACGACTTTGATTATAAAGATGTTAATCCTATTTGTGTTGCACCATGCACAAAATCAGTTACTATTACAAGTCCAATTCAGCTAAGTGCCGAAAGTACGATAACTTCCTGCAGCAATGTTATTGTTATTGTTCGCAAAGATGAATTTAATAAGTGGAGAATTGAATATCATGATTGGACTGCTGGCATTATTAAAATGCTTGAAGAAAGAACACAAATGCCTGTAGGAGTAAGAGATATATATGATAAATTTGGCGACAGTCCGATTCAAGCAGTATCAGTATTTAGACAACCGATTATGTCAGGTATAAAAGAGTTGATGACCATTATAACTAAAAATGAATTAAAACAGTTAAACTATGATGAATTATACCATACAGGATTTATTATTAAATGCCAGGACCAATTAATAAAATTAGAAAGAAATTACACCGTATCAAGCGATATAATTAAACCTGGAGATACACAAGAACTTGAACAAAGAGATATAGTTTTACCAAGAATAATTCATTACAATGAATTTATTAATAAAGCAATGAAAAATGATCCTGATTTTTGGAAATATAACCCAATTAACAATAATTGCCAATTATTTGTATTGCAATGTTTAGAAAGAAATACTATAAAAGTATCTGATGATTTACGTGCATTTATTTATCAAGATGCCAAAAAAGTATTGGCAAATAGCCCAATTTTAAAAGGAATAGCAATAACTGCTACATCACTTGCAAATCGTCTTGATAAAATAATAGAAGAGGCAGGTGATATCACTATCCAAAATGGAACACCATATACTATACGTGTTAAAACACGTTATGCAGGGGAAAGTACACTTTTGAAAACATGTCTTCCGGATGATTTCTTGCTTGAATCCGGTAAGCAAAAGTCTATCAGTCATGGAATTTGCTTACTTGAAGGAATTAAAGTTGCTGCATCATTAAAAGGTGCTGATGCTATCAAAGCTATACCCGATGAACAACTGCAACAGGCTGCTGATATTTTTGCAGAAAACTCTTTTGTCGGCAAAGGTAAAGCCAGTGCCAACTTTCTGATACAATCAGTTGAAGGAAAGAAATTTACCATAGAAAACCAACGTTTAAGCACAGAACAATTACAACAACTTGCAGCGACAGCACGTGCTAATCCAGCGCTCAATCTCAACGTGAAAGAAATTGCAAAATAAGTTCTTACTTCATATAGATTGTCCCCTCAACCAGGTTATTAGCCAGTCATTTTCTGAAAGAAATGACTGGCGCCACATTGTAAACCATTTTAGAATTTTTCCGTTACAGTTAAATCGCACATGTAATGCAATCTTATCTATAATCTTACTAAAAACACGGAGGCTTTGCTGATTAGCGATATCATGAAAATCACCGGTATTCATTTGCCGCCAAGATACATATATTTGAGACAAGCGAGCGTGCACAAAATGCCAGCAAGAAAGTAAGTTTAATATAATAATAACCCTATTATAATGTTTATAAAAAATCGTTTACCATAATGTAAATTTATTTAAGCATTTCAGCAACGTTTTGCAGAGTATTGGTTTGATCGGCTAAATATTCTAGATTAGTCCAATTTGGCAGCGTGCTTTCATATTCAAAAAAACCCCAAGCCTTGTATGCGCTAATTGCTTTTGTATTGGTCGAGCGTGTATGCAGAAAGATGCGCTGGATATTGGGAAATATTTTGAATAATGCGCTCATAAGTATTTTTTCTATGCCACGATCTTGTGCTGATGGTATGACTCCAAATAATGCAGCTTTAATGGAACCTTTCGGAAAATCCGATTTAGTAAAAAATTGAATAACTCCCAAGGGATTATTGGTCTTTTTGTCCCTTGCCAGAATAAATATATGAACTTCCTGTGAACTAGAATATGCTTTCCAATCTGTAGTCGCAAAAAATTGATTCAAATGCTCTTCTGTTTTTTGCTGAAATAAATCCCAGTCAACAGCATCAGCACCCTGATCCAGAAGAGGAGCCAATGATTTGAGCATAAAATCATTTGGCACTAATTCAGGCATTTTATGGGCAAATTCTACTTCGGTTTGAGCATATGAAGAAGTCAAAATATCAGATAAACTTTTAATTTTTTGAGCAAGTTCATCTGTATTTCCTTGTATTTCTTCCCATTCAAGTATAATGGGATTATGCAAGGTATCAGTAGCTGGAAAAATGCCATATTTTTGTTCCATAGTTTGCGTCTCTGTTATATGAAAAGATAAAAACAACACAGTAAGTACATATAGGCCTATAGCACATCGTTTCATACAATAATCACCTAGAATTAGAATGCTTTATTTACGAAGTTTAACATTGTTTATAAACTCATTCAATTCAGTTTTATTGTGTATACTATGGATCTCTTTTTGACTTTTATATTTTTGCAATAGTAACTCTATTTCAGGCTTTTTTTCTTTATTAAAATTCCAAATATATTTCAGAAATTCTAAATTAGGGCCACGCTCGGGACAACCTTGAGCACTTGAAAAATATACTTTGCCATAGCACACAAATGCTCGTTTAAATACGCGATACAAGCAACGATAGGTTGGAATATCCAAAAAGATGACACAATGTCTGCCTGCTTGATTCTATAATCCAAAAGGCGTGTTGCCATGCCTTCAGTATCCACGCATTTTGATCACATAATGATTGGTGAATTTTTGCAAATTCAATAGGATCGCTCCTTTGCCATCCAGGTTTCCAAAAATATTGATCAATATGATACAAAGGAATGTTCAATATTTTATGCAACATCAAACCCAATGTTGATTTGCCTGACCCGCAATTTCCAATAATGGCAATCTTCATAATTATCAATTTAATAACAAAGTGATTTAAATGCTATAAGAACTATTCTATTATATTACGCCTGAGAGAATTATCAAAAGAAGTAAATAAGGAATTCTCTATATGGAAATCTAATAACCAACGATACTTTTTGCTTTATTCATTATGCGTTGCACAAACTGAGCTGATGAGTCAATAATAGATCTTATACCTTGGCCCATACGTTGCAGAAAAGTTGGCTGCTGCTTTGGTACTTGAACTTCCATTGGTGCCTGTGTTTGTTCTATTTGTTGTATTGGTTGTTCTACTGTTATTGGTTCAGATGGTATTACTGCGGGGGAAGGCACTGGTTGTCTATAGTCTGCGATAGTTTGTTTTGCTTGTTTTAATTTTTGCACTGCTGCAATTTTAGCCGCCGAAAGTGCTGATGAAAATGCCGACTGTGTGTAGCGAGGTATAGAAGCTATTGTTGACACTGCTTGAGTTGCTTTCTCTCTTGTTGTTCCTGCATAAAATAATGCCTTTTGTTTGGCGGATAAGCAATTGAAAATTTGATTGCGCAGCATCGGTATACCGGCAGAAAGCCTCAATAATGCCGTTATATCTGATACGTTATTATTATCAACAATAGTTAAATAATTTTGGTATAAGGTATGCAGAGTTTGTAAATCAAAGTCAGTTTTTTCTAAAGTATCAAACAACTGCTGCCAACAATTGTCATATATACTATAAGAATCAAGTGCTGTTCTTTGAATAAGATTTAATATAGTCTCATTCGCATTAAAAAACGCATTATCAAGATCAAAATATGGAATATAGTTCTGAGAATTATTATAATAAACAGTATTAATAGATGTACACTTGATAGATAAGTAAGTCTCCATTTTAGATGGAGAAGGCGTAAGTCTTCCCGTTCCAAAACCAAATAACAAATTTCCAGCTCTTTGCTTGACGTTTTGATTTTCTTCAAAAACCATTATATTTTTGTTTCTAAAATCAAAAAGGACAAAAGCTTCATAATCTCCAAGGTCTTTATAAAGTTTAAGCGAAAAAACATAACATGACCGATCAGTTAAAAAAGGTTTAATTGATTTAATAGAGTCAGGCTTTACATGCTGTGGAGCTATTTTTTTTATCAGTTCTTCCCATGGAATAATAAATCCATGATCTTTCTGAAAATCATTGGTGGTAGACCATCGCGTACAATGAAGATCTTGATGATATTGATATAAAGCAACAAGCCATTTGCCATCAGGAGTAAAATTTATGCAATATGGACTTCTAGGAGGAAAATCTTTTTCGCAAAGTTCTTTATCAATATATATAAGTTTAGGATTTTCTTTGTTAGTATCTATATCATTATACAGAACTGCCAAGGTTTTAAATCTTCCATATGCAATAATAGTATTATCAGATGGACATACGCTTATATAATCTACTCTATCTCCTTTAATTTTATACTCAGGATCAAACATATTCATATTTTCTGCAGTTGGATTTTCCTGGATTGTATATTTTTTTATACCGCCATATCTATCGCCTACCACAATACTAGTGCCATATGCATCAAATGCAATCGCAGTTGGTTCTTCACCTAATGAATAAAGAGTTATTTCAAATGAATCATCAACAATACTATATATATCCACTTTACCTACAACTTCACGGAATGTTGCATAGTACTGTTTTTGTGGACTAATAATGGTGGTAAAGGGGTTAAACTTTTTCTTATAAAACTTCTGGGACCACTCATCGGGTTGTTCTTGTTTCTGGAATTTTATTAATGTAGGCAACCCCTTTATTGTTTGTATAATAGAGGGCATATACTGTTGTTTGTACAAATTTTTTAATGGGCCCTCAATGAATTCATTAGGTTTAATAAACTGAGGGTTCGACAATAATTCTTTTGCATATATAGGATATAAGTTAGTAATTTGGGGACCCATTAGGTAATTACCACCAGTCGAAATATCATCAATTATTTTTAAATAATTACTTTGCTTTTTTAGAGTATCAACCCATGCCTGAGCTTGACGCTGCTGCGCATAGCGCGCTTTTGGTTCACTCAATGTAAATGATGTACATTTATTTATAAAATCAAGCGTATGTGTAAATTGATCTCGAGTAATATTAAGCGGAACAGGATCCTCATCTCCCACATCAGCTAATGTTTCTTTTATAAGAAGAAAACTCTTAAATATATTTTCCTCAAGTGTGTATTCTTTTGCATCTTCTTGGTCATTAAACTGTAATCTTACCGTTATTTTTTTCGGTTCTTCTTCTTTTTCCATAGCATATATAGATATGATACCCAGCATATATACTAGTATTATTTTGCATACCAAAAAGAACATTAATTATCCTCATATTATTTTTTAATATAATACTATTTTAATTATAAATACCAGAAATGATAAAAAATTTTTATTTAATTGATATATTATGCTACTGATGTTGACTCTACTGTAGTATGCATATTAAGATTTTTTTGATAGCAATACACATTACATGTAGGATATACGTGCGGTATAAAGAATCAAGACCTATTTTCTTATTGCATATACTGCTTGCCCTTGTGACTATTTT
>DASZEX010000007.1:0-3124 GCA_035940365.1 Candidatus Babeliales bacterium
TTCTTTTTAGCTTTTTCTGCACGCTTTGCTTGTTTTTTTTCAAGGCGTCTTTCTACTTTATTGCTTTCTTTTTGCGCACGCTCATGATGTTTTTGTATTGCCCTTTCTCCATTTTCGCGATACTTTTGGTCATTTTCAAAAAATATTTTAACATCTTGAAAAGTACTTTCGGATATAGATCCTGGACAGTCTCTTTCTGCTGCTAATATTTCTTTTGCTATTTCAAGTTTTTTGTTATATCGCGTACGACCAGGAGAATATCTTCCGCCATTTTCATATGCCTCAGATGCCTTTATATAATTATCGGAAGCTTTTTTTGATCTAAATAGTTGTTCTGGAGTTGACCTATCAAGATATCTTTTTTCATAATGCTGTTGTGTATGATCTTCTTGTTGTCTTGGCTGTTGAGAGTCGACCATTTTACGCAGCATATACGTAATTGGCGAAAATAATATATCAGTTCCAAATGTATAGTTAGTATTACCACGCGATGTTTTTAATTGTGTATTACCAGATTTATGTTCTATACGTGTATTTGGTGTTGGCTCATCCCAATCATGTGTATCATATCGTGGAAAGGGAAATGAGATACTGTCTGTTTCTTTTGCGGCTGATTGTCCTGCCAATTGCTGAAATATAGCAACTTTTGCCAAGTTAGAACCATTAGTCGCTGGCGTTGATTCAGAAGTAGATGGTGTAGGAGCTATAACTGCCTCAGCTTGCATTGCCGCATCAATTGAATGTTCTTTTGCTGCTTGGTGTGGAGTAACTACTTCTGGTAATTCTGGAATAGTTGGCAATGGATCTACTTTTTTTGCAAGCCATGTTTTTGTAGATAACGATTCTTCTTTAGCTGCATCCTGGGTAGGTTGTGTTTGGGTATTAGTTGTTCTTGTCGGCATCTTATCAAGAGCATCTTGCTTCGCTTTATGAGCAGCGGCAATTGCTCCAGTAGAGGCTATTATTGCTGAAATAACTTCTGGTGTAACAGTCACTGCCGGAATGAACACTGGATTCCCTTTTGCAGGGATACCAAATATTATATCCGATGCACCACCAAGCGCTTGGCTTGCTGCATTCAGTGGATTAGGCATAGATGTATTTGATGGTTGTGGTGTTGGTTGGTTGTTGCCAGATGTTTGGGTAGATGTTGTCTGCGTTGTTGTTTGTGTAGTAGGTGATGCAGAAGTACTTTGACCTTGATTAAGTTCGTTTATTACTTGCTGTAGATATGGGGCATTAGCAGATATCTGATTACTTAATGATTGATTGGTTTGCGTAGATGTTGTTTGGGTTGTATTAGAAGAAAATAGACCGTTTAATGCTTGTATTATTTTTTCAGTATTTTGCTGTGCTTCCAAATCCCGTTGAGCTTTTATGTTTCTTTCAACCATATCATCCCATGCTTTCTGGGCGCGCTCTTTTTCACGTTCATCAGAAAGTTTCTTTTGTTCTGCCATTGCTTTATGTTGCAATGCTTCAGCCATATCTTCTTGTTCTTTTTTGGCTAATGCAACTTCTTCAAAATTTGGACTTATTTTTTCAGATCCCATGGCAGATTGCAAGTGCGGGGGTGTTGGTGAACGTGGCTCATTTTGTAAGTGCCGGGGTATTGGTGATCTGCGGCCACCTTGCGTCTCAATATAATATTGACGTATTCTATCTTCTTCTTCTCGCTTTAGACGTTGTTGATTGCAATATTCCATTGCATCACTAAATGAATATCCTTGTTGCTGCTGCGGCTTTGGACCATTTTGTCCTTGATATCCCCAACTACCATCTGGTTGTTGCTTTGGAAAAAGTTCCATTTTGGGTTTGTTTGGATTACCTACAGGATGTCCGCTACCGCCATTAACTGGAATGCAAAGTAAAAGAGATATGATAAACAGAAATTGCTTTTTCATAGATAAAATCCTAAATGTGGTTGTTAGATTATGCTTCATCTACTCCACAATTGGACTTCATCTACTCAGAACTTTTTATGCAGAGATAATAAAAATTTATTAACAAATAATGATTGCTACTTGTTAATAAAAGAGAATATGCATGCGTAACTCCTGGTTTGTGGTTTTTTATGTTTGGCTAACAATTCATCCTGCACGGATTTTAAAATCATAAAAGATATACAGAAAAAATCAACAAGAAAAATATATAAAAAGATTTTATACTTTTACATACATGTTTAGATAATGCGAAGCGAATAAATTTGCATTATGGCAAACAATTTTATATAAACATTGATGGGATTGTTATTATATTAAACTTACTTTCTTTCTGGCATTTTGTACTCATTAGCTTATGTATGTATCATACTAAGCGCGCTCTATTCAAAAAGGTGATACATGATCTAAAAAAAGAAAAGTCGCCTAGCCAACTTTTGTAATAACAATGGAAGCATTTACAAAGCCTCCCTTACTGTATCCATGAATTTGAACATTATCTGGTGGCACGGCACCAGGTAAAAGCATTTGAGGGTTATGATATTTAAGCGTTAATACTGAACCAGCCTCTGATTTAATTATGGATTGACCTGTAAGAGTAATGTCTTCCCATTTAAATGTGCCATAGAGTCCTCCATCAACAAGTACATCATTTAAAAAGAGGCCAAATGAAGTTCTCTGATTACCAAGCACATAGAAGGAAACAGAATATACCCCTCTACTTTTAAAGACAATAGCCGAGGTACCAGGGGTATGTTGAATACCAGAACTGATCGGACCATGAGAGTCGAATGTAGCTGCTTCTCCCAGTTTAATCGGTTGTACGTTTGTATTATAAATGTAAGCATATTCTGATTCTGATGGTATTGGTGTTGCATGTATCCCCACAGAAGAAATAATTAGCCCCATTAACAAGGGAATTTTTATGTTTTTCCATCGTACGTTCATGATACACCTCCTTTTAATACTTCATAATAAAAAAAAGATGAGAATTCATGAGCATAATCTCACGTTTCAGGCAACACACTTTCGCACGTAGCCGAACAAGCTTCAAACTACCTTCCCCTCTTGTAATTTCACCATAACAAAATCAGAAATACAAAGTCAATATTTTTTAAAAAAATTTTAATAATAGAAAAATTGATTAAAAAGCAAGTGGGATAGCTCGGGAAATATTTCGCGAT
>DASZEX010000008.1:0-27848 GCA_035940365.1 Candidatus Babeliales bacterium
GACCTTCATAAATCCGTACTCGTTCAAATTCTGTTAATTGTGTATAATAAACCATGTGCAATGCCCTTTTGTAGAACTATTTTTGTCACTAAAAACAATTCTATCAGAAAAGCGTTGCACTTCATCTTAGCAGATGCCAAAAAAAGAAAACAAATAACACAACTAAAAGAAGAAGTATAATATTTCACATAACTAAAAAATGTAATTAAACAACATTAAGCAAAAGCATCGCTCCAACATAAAACAATGTACGCAGTATATAACTTTTTATATATATTGAGGCAGTATAGTCAAAACAGAGAATAATTAATAACAATAAAGCATACGCAAATACATACGGATTATCTAAATCTCTGAGTCTCATTATTATTCCTTTTAAAACCACACTACACATCGAAAATCATGAACAATGCATACATAAATGTAACAATAAATACCTATTATTTAAAATAATTAAACCAACTTGTCTTCCACCAATTACGTATGTAACTTTTAATTGTACTTACGTTAATCCATGAACTTTTCGATAAAGGTACTTGAACCTGTTGCAATTCTGCTTGCTCTCTTTTTAATCTTATTTGTTCTAATAATAACTGTTTTTGGTTGGTTTTTAAGCTGATTTTGTTTTCTTCAATTTTTTTCTCTACATTTTGTATTGCTTTTTCTTTTGTTGTATCCTCATACCATTCACCAAGTAGCTTATATTGATTAACCTCTGTTTCAAATTTTTTAAATTCTGTTTCTATGTTCTGCCAATCAATAATTTCTTTGTCTAAGTTTGACCGTTCATAAATTGAATCACATTGTTCGTTACGATTAAGGGGATAAAGTATTTTTAAAGTCTGAATATGTCTTGTAAAGATATCTTTTATATCTTCAAATCCAGGTGAAGATCCTAGGCAATCCTGCAACCTTTCTATATTATTGCTTTTCATACTACATGGATATTGTTTGAACCAATAACTGCTTTCTATAGAAAGCACAAACTGACCATTATCATTACTATTTAAATGATCACAACTTTCTACAAGATAACCTACTTCTTCTACCAGTCCCATTAAGTCAAATATTTGGGCCTTAGTTAATGTATCTACTTCTTGCAACTGCATGTTTTTAGTAAAAACCATCAAATCATCACCAATCAATAATGTATATATCGATGGTATATATAAATTCTTCCAATTATTCATTTTTATCAACTCTTTCATGCGCGTAGCGTATTGTACGCGGCTAATTTTATCATATGCCTTTAAAATTTTAATATTTGCATAAGAATATTCTTTATAAATTTCTTCTTCGTGGTCTATCATTGCGTGCTTTAATGCACGCGGTGGCACAAAATTTTCAGTAAACCATTTGAGTGCCGGTTTATCACCCAGAAGTTGTTCTTGCCTGTTAAGCCGATCCTTTGGCAACGGTATAATTTTATTTTGTATTACTTGTTTTTTTAAATCACTCAATTCTTTTATTCTATTACTGTAGAATGAAATATCTTCTTCAATCTTAGAAATTTCCTTCTCTTTGTTCTTCACTTTTAATGTTTGATCTAGTAATTTCTGTTTTAATAGTTTCTGTTTTAACCATGTATTATAATTATAATATTGATATGATAGAAGGCCGCCCAATAATCCAATCGCACCTAATGCTGCTATCTTTTTATCTTTAGTAAAACCAGGTAATGCTGGCGGTTTATACCAAGCTCCATGCAAAAAAGAAATGCTATTAAAAAAGATATATAACATTATACTATATTTTTTTATCATATTAACCATCTTTTGTATTATTTATATAATAGTAATATATTAAAGATTAAGCCGTCAATGCATTTGAATATAATACCACACTATTATTGCATTACATATGTTCAATTTTCCAGGCAATAGCATCAATAATATCTTGCTTGCAGGCATGCATATTAAGTTGACCTAATGAAATAAGCTGCTGTGCTTGTTCGGGTTTATACGTAAAATTTATTGAAGGACAAAAATCTTTTATGCATTGGCTTACCTCAAAATCTGCCAACTTTGCAAAACGAGCATCTTGCATATAAGAAGTAACCTTTGTTTGATCTTTTACCAGTGGCATCCATATTACCAATGGCACCGTCGGATCATTTTCATCTTTATATATTTTAATAGCATTAGGCGTTACCTGATCAATAGGAGGAAATTTCAATCCATTGTCTTTTGCATATTGTGCTGCTGCACGCAATCCGGTAGATCCTGCTTCTACATTTTCTTTCAATTTACCTACATTTTCTGATGATTCAATAAATATTAAAATTTCCGGTGCACGCTCTGGCCGTTGACCACTTACTGGTTGGTATGGCAAACCAAAGGCAAACCCCGCGTCAATAAATATCATTTTGCTTTTATCACCCAAAGGACTAGAAGGTAGTCCTGCAGTAAAATTAAATTCTTCCGCTTGTGTAACTCTGTGATCACCTATTTGATTTAAAATAAGTTTACGTACAGCATCTTCAAATACTGAAGCTTTTTCTACAATTTTAACCGCTTCTTGCCATATACGCTCCGCATCTACAGCAAATGCAGACCCAAAAATACCAAACAAAAAGCCTAAAGGAATTTCTGGTGCATCAGTTTGGGATATACCTTGCAAAAATTTTCTACCAAATGCCCATGTTGGAACATAATTGCCAAGCCATGCGCCACCAACTTCATATGGTGTAAATTCATACCAATGATGTAATTGATGTGTTTGTCTTGACCCATCTACTGCGGTATATATAGGAAATGCCCAGTCACCATTGTGAATTAAATTACTTTGATTTGATAGATATATCATATAACGATTATCGCCAAAATCACTCAGCAAAGCATTACCCAATAATGCCCCATATACATCCATCATAGTTACGGGTTCATCATATGCAATTTTTACTTTAAATGCGTCTGCAATTAAATCAATTTCATGTTGGGTAAAAGCAATAATACCTTTTTGCATTTTTTGTATTAGATTTTGATTAAAAATAGCAATATCAGATTGCCCGCTTGCCAACCAAGATCCCAAAAACCATGTGGAACCAGATAATGAAGCAATATAC
The DNA here is from genome assembly GCA_035940365.1 of Candidatus Babeliales bacterium. Classification (GTDB taxonomy): domain Bacteria; phylum Babelota; class Babeliae; order Babelales; family Vermiphilaceae; genus DASZEX01. Next base: position 3,065 of record DASZEX010000008.1, read on the forward strand.
GTTACTGCATCCAAAAGACCAATTTCTCGTGCACCTTGAGTATAACCTGCTGATGCAAACATTGATCTATTGCCTCCACCACTAAGTATAAGTGCAATTTTTGGTATTTTTTTGCCTTCTAAGTTTTTTCCTATCAATTTTTCAAGTGCTTGTTTTACTTTTGGCATACGTTTTGTCAAATATTCTTTTTCTTCATGTACTAAGGTATTACCAATACGTACTCTTGCTACTTCTGTTTTATGCAGATTATTTTTGACCGCAGGTAACTCTTCTTTATTGACAAGTTTCCCTACTATTTCTTTCTTTGCTTTTTCAGTCAATTGTTTACCCCATTGCACTAGTTGCGAATGCTCAAGCTCATTATACATTTTTAAGCGATTATCTTTTTCTACTAAATAAAAATCAGATTTGCCCACCAATGATGCCCCTCGCGAAGCAAAAGTGCCTAAATCTTTATGAGGAAATGATTTAAGTTGTGGCAATGATAAGGTTTCAGCAAGATCATTTTCCTGGCGTGCAGCAACAATATATCGTTTTTTTGTACTAAAAAAATCAGTATCAGGAACTTCAATAGATACTGACTTATTTGGTTCAACAGATAGAACTGCCGTTTTGCGCTCTGCATGTTGGCCTGCATGGTACCCTGCAATATAGAGTGGTACTCCTGTTTCATTATATATAGTTCTTGTGTGTATTATATAAGGCAATAATAATGATATAGTTGTTATACTACGCCAAAGAACATACTGCATTAGATACCCCTATTTACGTATTGATGCATTGATTCTATTGCAAACTATACATAATGACACAATAAATAAACAAGAAGTTATTTTGTGGAAGGGTGGCCTCAATAGGAATTTGGCTAAAAATTTATCTAATAAAGCTAATGTCGCTGCAGGATTTTTAATTATTTAATCACGCTCTGGCTTCAGGGTAGGAAAGAGAATTACATCTTTTATTGACGTCGTATTAGTTAACAGCATAGCTAATCGGTCAATACCTATGCCTGCACCTACTGTTGGTGGCAATGCATATTCAAGTGCTTTGATATAGTCTGCATCATAATGGTGAGCTTCAATATCACCTGATTCTCGTGCTTGCACTTGGTCTTTGAACCTTTCTGCTTGATCGTCCGGATCATTTAACTCATTAAATCCATTGGCAAGTTCCATACCTGCAACAAATAACTCAAACCGGTCAGTCAACAAAGGATTATCTACACTTTTTTTAGATAATGGGGAAACTGAAAGTGGAAAACCAGTAATAAAGGTTGGATTTTGCAAGGTAGGCTCAACTACATGCTCAAATAACGCATATAACTTTTCACCCCAGCCTACTTTTTTATTATCAAGCATAATACCTTGCAGACGTACTATCATATCAAGATGTGCTTCATCTTGTATTTGTGCAATAGACATTCCTACATGGTGCGCAACAGCCTCTTGCATACTCATACGTACAAATGGTTTTTCAAAATCTACTATACGCTCTCCAAAAGGTACACACTCTACCTCACATACTTGGGCGACAATAGTACGCAGCATCGTTTCCACAAAATCCATCATATAGTGGTAATCATGATGCGCAATATAAAATTCAACCATAGTAAATTCAGGATTATGGCGTGTAGATATACCTTCATTTCTGAAGTTTCTATTAATTTCATATACACGCTCAATACCACCTACTACCAACCGCTTGAGGTATAATTCTGGTGCAATACGCAAGTATAAATCTATATCAAGCGCATTATGATGCGTCACAAATGGACGTGCTGCTGCACCTCCTGGAATTGGATGCAACATAGGCGTTTCTACCTCGACAAATCCATGTGCATCAAAAAAATTTCTCATAGTACGTATAATAGCAAATCGCGTATAGAACCGCTTTTTACTTTCTGGGTTACTAATAAGGTCCAAATAGCGATGGCGATAAATAGATTCAATATTGGACATACCATGAAATTTATCAGGCAATGGATATAAACATTTGCTCAGCAAGGTATAGGTATGTACCTTGAGCGTAATTTCGCCCGTTTTTGTTTTAAATGAATGGCCGGAAACCCATATAATATCACCGATATCAATATAATCTTGCCATTGCTTAAATAATAGATCACCCACATCATCTTGGCGTACGTATATTTGCACCATTCCTGAACTATCTTGTATATGGGCAAAAGCAGTTTTGCCATGCATACGCAAAGTCATAATGCGGCCAGCAACATCATATTGTCTTGACTCAGTGCCTTCTTGCCATTCATCCACTATATTTTTGCAACTTGCATTGACCGATTTGGCTTGCGGCCATGGTTCAATCCCCAGAGACCGTAATTCAGTTACTTTGTGCCGCCGAACTTGATGTTCATCAGTAGATAAAGTAGTAGTATCTTTTGGTTCCATTCTATGTACCTTAGGTAATATTTATTTAAGATACGTATTATTTATGTGCTTGTCTACCGGCAAACCAGGACTTAATACCACGAACCCATGCAAGCGGATTAATTAATGACCAACCAAGCCATTCTCTGGTTATGGCAGCATAATAATCATTTGTACGAAATATATATTTAAATACATATTTTTGCGGTGCTATATGATCCAATAGATTATTGCCTTTTTGTACGTATACATAAAATCCTGATGTATTATTATAATATATAGTTGGTTCACATAATTTCTCTAATGCTATATATTTATTTTCTAATATAAAAGCATATTTCATGTTATGATTATTTTCTTCTTGCAACAAAAGATTTTTCTCATTAAAATATGCGCATACTTTTTTGTTTGTAGGTATAATGGTTGGAGAATTACTACGTATATAACCACTAATACCATAATATTCAACCCGTTTTGTATGTATATTTTTTTGGTGTGTTATCATACAATTATCATCACCATTATATAATATATTTAATGCATCAAATTTTTTATTTATTTCTTTTTCTATTGGTGCGGTATCATTTTTTTCAATTGCTTGTTCAATAACAGCATCTGAAATGGTATATGTATCAGTATCATAAGAATTATATTCTTTATCTCTTATTATATCCCCATTGGCAAATATATAAAAATAACAATTATTATGCAGAACGGGCCCATACTTTCTTGCATATTTTTTTGTCAAATATTGATCCCATTTTTTCTTATATGTATACCCAATATTATTTGATGTAACATTTAAATGATGCATCAGTTTATTTACCAAATAAATGGCTACTAATATTTCAAAATGATTGATATTATCATTTTTTCGAGGCGTATATTCATTATTGGCAATATCATACAAGACAGATTTAATGGCTGTTTCCCATTTACTAACATCTTTTCCAATTATAGTACCTATATAAGATGCGGTTGGTACATAAGATGAATATATACCATAATTATTATCGCAACTGGTTTTAAAAGGAAGCATATACGTATATACAACATTTGATTCTTCTTTAAATAAGATATCACAAGAAAAAACGGGTGTGTTTGCTTTAAATGTCTCATTATCAGAAGAATTTTTTGTTACTATTAATGGCGTATTTCCCACTATTTTTTCTGCATTAAACATATACGATTTTCCAGTAAGATTATTGTCTAAATCACAATCTGCCTGTGATGCTATAACTAATGCTTTAGTTCCTTGTATACACGCAACAGCATGTGTATCATTTATACATAAAGATCGTACTGGTCCATAGGTAGGTAACAATGGTATATGATGCGTATGATTAGTGAAATTAAATGTATCAATATGATCAGCAGTTGCTGCTGCAATAATACCATTATCATTAATAACAATATGTCTATATTGGTTATTAGCACACATAGTATTAACGTTTTTTTGTATATAATTGTAGCCATTATCCCCCACTAATGGGCATAATGCATTAATGAATTCATCAGACCATGATTCTTTTATAATTATATTTGATGTTGCATTTTCAGTAGGAGTCAAACACAATCCGCCATATAAGGTAGCATATACTATGCTGTTATTATTATTGGCCGTAGCAATAATAGAATCGTCTTTATTATTTGCAATGGCAGTAGTTTTTTTAAATTTTTCTTCGCGTTGACTAATATAACCACGAATAAAAGATGCATTAAGTGTTTCACCTCTCAAATAAAAATTCAATATTGCTAGTCCACAAAACTCATAATGCCATTTGGTAGACTTATTGTTTGATTTTTCTCTTGCTAATTCTTTAATCTTATTCTTATTTTCTGCACAATATTGCAATGCTAATATTTCTTCGGCTGAAGTATATGGTAAATGTTCATGCATAACCTCATATGAACATGGATTTGGCCAAAAATTCTTTGCCGTAATAGGACCAATTTTATATACATTACCTTTTATACCAGGAATACATATTTCTTGCGCATTGACTGCTATATAGCCAATGCCTATTGCTAATACAATGTTTATATACTTAATCATCATTATTGTACTTATAGTATATGTATATAAGCTAAACAAACCAGGACTTAATACCACGCATCCATGCCAGTGGATTAATTAATGACCAACTAAGCCATTCTCTTTTTGTTTTTAATTTAATAGTATACTTATCCTTCTTTTTGGCTTCAAAGTAATATAGCAAAGGAGCTATATGATTCAATAAACCCTTTTTTTGTAGATATATATAAGGCTTGTTATTCTTATCATAATAAATTTTTGGCTCACATCTTTGGGGTAAATCTATAGCAGAATATCCCCGCATAAATCGCTGTTTTGGTTGTTGCCCAGCCTCTGGGGTAGTTTCTTGACAAAGAAGATCTATACCAGTCGAGTATGTAGTAGTTGCACATTTTTTTCCAAAGGCGCATGCTTTAAAATTAGAGTCAATACTAGTTCCACCTTTCCACTCTTGACTTCGTTCGTCTCCATTTTTGTTAATAACATACTTATGTATAGCTATAGTACCATTTTGTAACTTTTCACTTTTTATATAACTATTTTCTTCTTTATTTACTATTATATTTAAATTATCTAATTTATTTTCTATATCTTTTGTTATTGGCTCAACGTCACCTTTATTAATTGATTCTTCAATAAGATCATCAGAAATAATAAGTTTATCTCTCATCGAATCTGGCAAAGTCGTAGAAAAACCAATATGCCCATTGGCAAATGCAACAACATAAGGACCCCGTTCAACCGATCCATATGTTCCATGGGTACGGTGAATAACGAATTTATCCCATATGTTTCTTAATGAAAAACCAAAATCCTTACTATCAAAACCAAATCTCATCAGTACATATTTTTGTATAATGTATGCTGCTACTAATGTTTTTTGCGGATAATCAAATAAAGGCCTTACATTGATACCAACGTCATCAATTTTACCATTCCGTACTTGCATCCATAACATTTGTATATGTTCTTTCCATGGTGACATATTATTTTGTGTATGATGCGCTAGATAATCTACAATATCATCAAACCTTTTTTGTGTAGCTACAGATGCTTGTGGAACAGAATATGTATATATATTATCATGAGTCTTAAATAATACATCACATGAAATAGTATCACCATCCACATATAATGGTGTATTATGATGAGTCATATCTTTCCATATTATTTCTTGTAACTCAGTATTAGAACAAAAATTATCCTTCCAACATAACCGCGTTTCTCCTTCACTTGATTGTAGGTATGCTAATGTCCCCATCATACCTTGAATACAAAGAGAGTGAATTGGGCCCTTTTGCTTTAATGGTATAGTAGCTAATTTACGAGTAGCTAATTTACGAGTATATGCTTTCCATATATCAATATGTGTTTTGGTGACCGCAGCTATTAAAGTAGAACAAGGCACCACTCCAATTGAAAATAACTTGTAATACGTATGCTCATCAAAAAGATTATCTATGTTATCTATATATTCATCTGCCGATGATGATTGCCTATATATTTCTTGTATTGGTTTTTCAAGATCAATAGGCTCTTGCATCTTTGTAGTAGTATTATCGTTTTTATATAATGCATACAATCCACCTAGTGGCGTAGAATATACTTTGTAGAAAGAATCATCTTCCACAATATCTATAATAGGTTCATGTTCATTTGATACATTAGATACCCCAGCAGATTGCATAAATCCTTTTTGCTGTATATATCCAAGAGCCAGTGGAAGATTAAGTCTTTCACCTTTCAATTGAAAATTTAATATCGCCATATTTTTGGCATCTTTTACAAAACATTGCCCATTTTTTTCAGCAAAAAATGTATTTTGGTTTATCGTATCAAAATACATTGCATATGTATATAACGTATGTACATCATCAAATGATGGCTTTACTGCCATTTCTTTTTGCAATGTTTCATACTTAGATGACTCAGGCCAATATATCTTAGCTATATTTGCAGATATATTATATGTATAGTTCCTACACGGTATATCAAGTGCCTTGGCTGCAAAACCATACAAACTTATACATAAACCAATGGCACAATATTTCTTATTAATCATGCATTAACCTTTGCTGCTGTGCTTTGTTGTTGTCTGCCGAACTTGCTTTTAATCCATGAACATATACCTGATGCTATTACCCATGGTTTTAATAAGTTAAAATAGGAAGGCCTACATATACTAGCCAGTCTTTTATCATGATCCAGAGGAAAAACAACTGTTCGGGGCAAGAGATAATCTAGAAAAGAAGATTTTTTAACACATAAGTGTGGCTCATCCAAATTCCCATATACCCTGCCATCCGCATCATATTTAGGTACATTAACATATTCTATGTTGGGTTCACATTGTATGCCTGCAGGCAATGGTATTTCTCGACCCTGAAACACCATTTGTTGCTGAATGATTTCAGTTCCTTTTGTATCTTTTATGTATTTTTCTTGTAGCAAATCCATACATTTAAGATTAATATTATTGTCTTTACCATACGCAATAACGTTACATTCTTTATCCTGCTCATGCGTACCTACAAGTACTATTGGATCTGAAAGATTTGAAGACACTCTATATTTCTTAACTATAGTTTTCATCGCGCTTAAGGGCAATGTCAGATATATTGAATCTTTATCAGTAAATACATTAAATTGATTAATATTCTTCTGCAACGCTTCATCAATTGGTTCAGTACTGTTTTGCTTTGCTGCTTGATCTAATACCGAATTCTTAATATTATATTCTTTTGGGTATTTAGCATATATATTATTGTTCAATCGACGTGATTCATTACCATCTATAAAGCATACGCTACCATTTGCATACACAGATACGTGCATAGTATTACCAAGTTTATAGGATTTGCAATATCTATGCATTATTTTTTGTTGCAAGCATGCTTTTGGTTTAAAATTAATACCAAACTTAGTAATTATAGATCGTAATAGATACGCGGCAACTAATAATCGTTTAGGATCTAATGGTTCAGGATGGCCCTCCCTTGCCCATATATCCTCATAATTTTTTGTAAATTTCTCCGTGGGGTTATCTTGATGCAAATATGGAATCAATACATGAATATTATCTCTAAATTCCGAATCTAGTGCTATTATGTCAGGCTTTTGATGAACTTTAATTTCTCCATTAGATAATCTATTTAAAATAGTGCATCTATGTACACCTTTCGAATCATTTTTATCTAAAAAGTCAAACGTTATTCCCCAGCCATGCGCAATAATTGGTGAACATATACCATTATTCAAGAGTTTAATCGAAGATATAAAATCTTTATAACAATACAATATTGGTTGCGTATCACCTTTTTGTATTACACACAAAAGACCTTCAGACGTAATACCCATAGACAAAATTGGCGATACTGATTGAAAGTCCCAAGTTCTAATTTTTTTATTTTCAGAAAAAATATCAACATGATCATATGTAGCAGCAGCCAAAAGCCAACCATCGGCAGCAAGTTTGCGATATTGAATGCAAGCAAAAGCATTTTCAATTGTTTTTTCAAGTTGTTCACTGTATTCATCTATCGTAGATAATTCTTGCAAATTGCCAATAGTCTCTTGAGTAAGTAAAGATCGATAATCCCTAGGTTCAAAAAGCGTTTGTGTTTCCAGTGCATTATTTTGTTTTCTTATCTTATATAAACCTCCAAATGCAGTAGCATAATATTCACCATCTCCATGATATATTGAAGTAATACAATGCCCTGATCCTTCAGATATTCCCTTCCCAGCAGTTAACTTTTCATAACCTTTTTGTACAATATAACCATTAATAAGTGATGTAGCAGAAAAAAGCTTAGTTGTTCTACTGGCGCCTCTTGATAATAAAAATGATAATTTGACCATTTTTCCTGCATCATGAGTAAAAGTAAAAATATTTGGAGACCTTGAGGAATAAAAATTCTCATTATCCCCACGCAGTTTCTGTAATAAAGAATTAAATGTTTTTGCTTCTAGATATTTCTTATCTTCTTCTGGCCATGCTTCTATATTGTTTAATTGTGGCCATATACGTAGCTTATCGCTCTTTATTTCAACAAACTCCCCATTAATACAAGGAACTTTAATTATATCTTTTACATCCATTGCAAACAAAGATATAGCATGCAAACAACACAATGCACCGAACAAAACATGCCAAATCATGATAGACAACTTTCAGGTAATAGGGAATAATTTTTGTTTAACTACATTGCTTATTACTTGACTACTTTTTTCTTGTATAGAATGACGCACAACCGTACACAATTGCGGATACCGTTTTTGCATAGCATACGCATTTGCTACCTGATGATCATCTGCTGCACCTTCCAGAGGAACGATAATACACGGTTTTTCAAAATATATCAACTCAAACAGACTCCCTGCTCCTGCTCTACATATCACCAGATCAGCAGCCATAATATAGGGAATAATATTATCATCAAAAGTAAATACACGTGATTGTATACCTTGACTATCATACCAAGCTTGCCAATCATAGGTATCAGTATCGCCTGTTTGATGAATAATTTGGATATTCGGTCCGCAGATTTGTACAATATCTTTTGCCAATGCATTTAGTTGAAGTGAACCTTGTGAACCGCCCATAATAAGTAAAATTGGCACCTGAGCACTTAATGTAATAATATTGCGGGCATCTTGTTTAGTCATCTTTTGTTCTATTTTGTTGTAGCGCAATGGATATGGTACTACTGAAGTATGTCTGTAGGCAAAATAATGTTGTGCATCAGAAAAACAAACATATATATGGTTTGCCAAATAAGAAATAAACTGAGCAGATTTACCCGGTATTGCATTAAGTTCATACAATTCAATGGGGATACGCATACAATATGCAGCAAGACATACTGGTATTGCTACCAGGCCCCCGGTTGTTATTAATTTCTCAGGTTTATAATACCATAATTGATAGAGACTAATGAGAAATGAAATCAATAAATGACAAAACAATAATGGTTTTTTGTACCATGTATCATATGAATAACTAAGCGGTAATTGCATATGCTTTATAGGTTTTGTGCTTGTTTGTATAATGCGTGTATCCAGCGGTGCATTAGAAGTAAAAAAAAGGGTGTAACTATCAGAAGGTTGCTGCAATATGAGAGCTAAACAAGGAATTAAATGCCCACCTGATTTTCCTGCAGCATAGGCAATAGATGTTATAATGCTTGATGCCATTTTTGTTTTAATCGTGCAATAGTATGTTGTTCATGCAGATGTGATGCACAACCACGTGCTTCGTCCATTAGTATATATGCTTCTTCTTTTTTTTCCAATTTATACTTGGTTTTTGCTGCATGAAGGGTGATAGTACTATCGTGTGGTATTTGTGTATGTAGCGTATCAAACAATACTTCTGCTTTTGCATATTCTTGTTTTTTATACCATACTACTCCCTGCGTATCCAAATAATGTATATTATGAGGATCTTGAACCAGAGCTTGTTCTATATAGTAACTTGCTTTTTGTATAGTATTGCCTTTGGTTGCATAATAATATGCGGCAAGATTATATAATGGAGCATGAACAATATGCTGTGCAATACCTTGCTCAACTGCCTTCTGTACCTCATACATGTCACCTGTTTCATAACCAATGAGTGCAAGCATAAAATATAACTCTGTTTTGATAGCCGCATCCTGACATACTAATACTGCTTGGTTTAAACAAATATATGCATCATAATATTCCTGTTTGCGCATATATATATCAGCTAAATAAAGATGTAACCATATATTTGGTCCCAGCGTATGTTTCAGAGATTCTAGCGTACCTTTTATTTCTTCTGCGGGAATATATACATCAGACAAGAGATGCATAAGAGTAAACCATAATTGCGATTCAGGATCTTTATATATCCATGATACCAAAAGCGTAAGTGCTCCTGTGGGATTTTTCATATCAATAAGAATTTGCAAAGTAAGTAATTTGTATTGAACATTATTAGGTTCTTGCATAATACCACGGGCAAGTAAAGATAATGCTGATGCATATTGTTTTGATTTATATAATAGCACTGCTTTTGTATATAAAGGCATCTGTTTATGTAATTGTGGTTTTATTATTTGATTTGATGTTTGTGCCATAAAATACTGTTCAACTTGCATATTGCGCACACCAGCTATTTGAAGATAAGAAACATACTCTAGCATTGCTTTTTCTTTATTACCTTCTTGTAATTCAATAAGACAACTCAAAAGCCATCCCTGAGCAAAGTTTGGACGCATATTCAAACATTGCTTGAGAACTTCGCGTGCTTTATTCATATCATTTTTCTTTATGTATAATTGTGCTTGTATAAAGAAAAATAAAAAAATCGCTTGCTTTTGTAATGTTTTGTTAATAATGGTATGAGTAACTTCCAATGCTTGTTCAATATTACCTACTTTCAGCAAGGACTTTACCGTTTCTAGTGCGATATCTGCATTAGTAGGAAACTGTCTATTGAGCTTTATGAATAATGCATCCGCCTCTTGTGTATGACCAGTATGTAATAACGTATGAGCAGCAACACGTTGCATATCAACATCATTTTTCAATTTTTTTTCTATAACAGGCACATACTCCAGGAGCGATGCATAATCTTGTCTATCAAATAAAAATAAGAAATATCCCTTAAGAGCATATAAAGACATTGGTTGTTCTAGTAAAGCAACAAACCAATCTTGTGCATTGCTATACTGTTTATCATAATGTAAAAAAGTTGCCCACATAGTTTGATGTAATACATTGCTATAATCACCTCCTATTGCTATCTGCATGCCAAAAACCAAAATCACATATACTATGCTTGCCCATTTATTATTTTTTTGGCCCATCTATACGTCCTCTATGACAGCGAATACAAAATGCTTTAAGTAATTCACGCAATTCAGGATCATGAATACGCATCAAAATATCTTGCTCTGCCGGCGTTAAACGAACTGATATGAGTTTGCATGAAGCACCTTCATCTAATTTTTTTTTCCGCGCATGCATTACTGTTGCTTTTTTAAACCGTATCTGTTTTATATATGGTTGGTCTAGAGTTTGATTAATAGTAGTGCGCAAAACATCGGAAAGTAAATATAATTCTTGCATAAGACATGAATCACTCACATTCAAAATCAATGTATTTTCATAAATTTTTTCTATGCCAACCCGTTTAGCTAAGGGACCAATAATTTCGGGCCATTGTTTAAGTAAGGTTGCTTGCCATGTTTGCAAACTAAGGCATATATCCAAAATTTTTTTAATGTGAGTACTCATAAAAGTTTTTTTGCTATAATACAACAATATTAAATAATCGCTTATACATAAAAAGGAGAAAATTAATCATGAATGTTTTCTATAATATAGAATGTAAAAAAATAGTATACAAAAAAAGGATTTTTTCATGAAAATATGGCACCTGATATTTTCTCTTCTTTATATAAAATCTGTATATGCTATGCATAAACAAGTACAAAAATCCAATCCTATTAATATTCCTACCAAGGATAGATACCTTAAACCAAAAAACAAACCTGGCCAAGAGGATACTTCGCCGGAAAAAACTTACCCTAAAGTATCCCCAAAAGAACCTTTATTATTAATATGTATGAAAAATATGGATCTTTTTTCACCAAATGGTATTTGGAATGATGTAAACCGACACGAAAGAACATATCAAATCCCTAAATAATTGTTATGTGCATCACCAAAATTAGGAATCTTAACATGTTTTCATGTATGCATTATCTCATTTTTATACTTATTGGTAATACTACCTGTCTTGCTATGGATAATAAAACATTATTTGGTAAAATAGCAACTAACCCTCAATTACAATGGATTACTGATATAAACGATACTACATATGAGTTTAAGGGACCATTTAAAAAAAATATATTTAAAAAAACATTACCAAACCTTTGTACTTCCCCCTATCATATTGCATGTGGAGATAACCTAAATGCACTATTTGTGGCACACAAACATAAAGGAATTTTTAAACAGTTACCCAGTGCTATTGAAGGTCCTATTAAAAGTATGGTATTTGATCGTAGTGGAAAAGAATTAATTGTTGGATATAATTATGTAGCCCACCGATGGAATTTTTTGGAAAAAGCATGGAAAGAGTCCCTATCTTCACGCAATCATACACTACCATATCATTCATTTGATACATTATATGCACATCCGTCACAAGATACTATTATTGCTTCAGGAAGCAATAATGGTTGTGTAACATTATGGAATCTACAAGAAGGCAATATTCTCCAGCAAAAAATTTTAAATAAACCTGTAGCAAACATTGCATTTAATGCATCAGGCAATCTTTTGGCAATATTGTCATCCCAGGGTACAGATACCACTTTATCAATATGGAATATTGGCACTGATACTATCACAGATATATCGTACACTGATAATCCTTTTAGGAACATCAAAAATATTATGTTTAGTCCTGATGACTCATTACTTGTAATGCTTGAAAATCAGCAGAGTATAAGTTGGTGTCCTACATGGCATATTACTAATACCCAAAAAAAAGATATCTTTTTTACTCAACTGGAAGATATTCAATTGGATACATTGTGTTTTGGCAAAAATAACCTACTTATAGGAATCAATAAAAACAATATACTTTTACTGGATATTAAACAAGATGCTTTCTTTTGCTTAGCTTATAATAAGCAATCTCTTGGTTACTCTAGTTGGCATCCAAACACACAAGAATTATCACTTTTTAAATTTTCTAAAAATAAAGATACAGCCACTGCACATTTTTATGATTTTTCTGCTTTTTACAAGCAAAAACATACGGCCAAATCAAGCCTTTCGGTACATAACCAGATTCAATGGTCATTTCAAGCTTACCAAGATGTATATGAAAAACTTACACAATATAATGCATCTGAACGATTAATAAACTTATTTAATAAAACACTTGCAAAAGGTGATTTTATTAACAACTTAACTATTAATGGTGATTATTATACTACATATATTGATAAAGCATTGCGTATTGCATTACACAGATATCTCATCCTCAAAACAGAATGTGCTTATAAAAAAATTATGGCTACAGATAAAAATATGATACAAGATATTAAAACAACTATTAATGAAAATATGGCACAATTACAGAAACAACTCAATACAAAAAAAGATATTGATTTTTCATTATGGTTTAATAGAAAAAACCTTATGGACAGATTATTGTGCAATGTAGAAAGATGTCCAATCTGTTTAGAATACTATAAAGATATCATTAAATATGGAAAAGCAAATATTATGCTGCAACTCATTTGCAAACATAGGCTTTGCAAAACCTGCTGGCAACACATGTTACCGGGAAATACGGGAAAATGCCATCTTTGTAGAAAACCTTTTATATTAAATATGCCATCGCTCCAAAAATTGGCATCTTCCCGGCTGCAGATACCTATTTAAATCTATTAACAAAAAAATCTATTCCCATTCAAGCGATCCAGCTGATTGATACTCAGTAACACGCGTTTCAAAGAAATTTTTTTCTTTAAGTAAATCAGTAGATTGAGACATCCATGGGAATGGATTTTTGGTGCCATAAATTTTTGGTAGATCAATGCGTTCCAAACGACGGTCGGCTATATATTCCACATATTCACAAAATTGCTGCGCATTAATGCCCAGCATTCCTTGTGGACATGCATCATACGCATATCGTTTTTCCAACACAACACCTTGTTTTATTAAGTCTACCAATTGACTTTGAAATAATGATGTCCATACTTGTGGATTTTCTGCCTTTATTGTATTAATTAAATCACATCCAAATGCAAGATGTATACTTTCATCGCGCATGATATATTCAAATTGTTCACCAATACCCACCATTTTGTTTTGCCTTTTTAATGCAAGCATCATAGCAAAACCAGCATAGAAAAAAATACCTTCCATAATCACATAAAAACCTACTAAATCATGCAAGAATTTTTGCATACTTTCAAGACTATCAATTTTGAAGGTAGGATCCAGTAATGATTTGGTAAGAGTTACTACAAAATCATCTTTTTCTTTTATTGATGGTATTGTTTCATACATACGATAAATTTCATCAGGATTGAGTGCCAGTGAATCGCAGCAATATATAAAAGTGTCTGTATGAATTGCCTCTTCAAATGCTTGCCGAAGTAGATACTGTCGGCATTCGGGATTAGTAATATGACGGTATACCGTTAATACTAAGTTATTTGCTGTTAATGATTCAGCAGTAGAAAAAAATCCCAAATTCCATAAAATTAAGTGTCTTTCTGTTGGACTCAATACATTATTGGATTTCCATTGTTCAACATCCACTTGCATAGAAACTTCTTCTGGCGTCCAATTATTAGCTACTCCATCTTTGTAATGTCGACGTGCCCATAAATAACGCATCGGCAGAATTTTATTAGGGTCAATAGTAGTATCATTGAGAATACCATTTTTTGCTATAGAAAAAAGCTTATTCATAAAAAACTCTTATATATTAAAGGTTTATTGACACGATTCACAATCAGGATCTACCAATGAGCAGGCGCGAGCCGCTTGTACATTAATAATAGATTTAGATTGTATTGCATTTATATCTTCAGAGTGGTCGTTTATCATAGGTTCTACTGATTCAAATGTTTCATACGTACGTTTTTGTGTAAAACCAAACTTCTTTGCATCCAACGTAGCTTTTTCTATTTGCGTTGCCCCAAGTGTACGTAAATAATAAAAAGTTTTTAACCCTGCAAACCAACCTATTATGTAAATATCATGCAATAACTTTCCTGATGTACCTTTTAAAAATACATTATGTGAAATGCTTTGATCTATCCATTTGCCTAGTTGTGCCGTGATATGTACTTGCATGATCGGATCTAAATCAAAGGCTTCTTTATATTTATTTTTCAGCTCTTGTGGTATACCATCAATCATCTGAATATTGCCATCATAATATTTAAGCATTTCAATAGTATCTTTATTCCATGCATTAATATTTTTTAAATCCTGTACTAAATATTTATTAATTATGGTAAATTCCCCACTCATATTTGCTTTGACATACAAATTTTTATAAGCAGGTTCTATACAAGGAAAACAACCGCTAATATTGGAAATTGTTGCGGTAGGTGCAATAGCCATAACATTTGAATTACGCATGCCATATTGTGCAACATGTGCACGCACTATTTGCCAATCAAGCGTTTCATTCTTTTTAGTAGTAATAGGAAGTCCACGTTCTTTTTCAAGCAACTCTAAGGTATCTTGAGGAAAAATACCCCGATTCCATTTAGATCCTTTATAGGATGAATAAGCACCGCGTTCCTTGGCAAGTTCGGACGATGCAAGTATGGCATGATAAGCTATAAATTCCATAGTAGTACTTACAAATGTAAGTATTTCTGGTGAATCAAAGTTAATATTAAGCATATACAAAGCATCTTGCAATCCCATAAGCCCTAAACCTATAGGACGATGGCGCAAATTAGAATTTTGTGCTTCAGGCACTGGATAAAAATTAATATCAATAACATTGTCAAGCATACGTATTGCAGTATGTATAGTCTGAGCTAATGATTCTTTATCAAGTACACCATTATGTATATGCCGTGAAAGGTTAATAGAGCCCAAATTGCATACTGCTATTTCATCCGCACTGGTATTTAGAGTAATTTCAGTACACAAATTAGATGAATGCACAACACCAACATGATCTTGAGGAGAACGGATATTAGAAGGATCTTTGAAAGTTATCCATGGATGACCTGTTTCAAATAGGCGGCTTAACATTTTACGCCATAATTGACGTGCAGGAATAGTTTTATGTAATTTTATAATTCCTTTTTGAGCTTGCTCTTCACATGCAATATAACGCTGTTCAAACTTATGCCCATATATGTGATGCAGATCAGGTACTTCATGAGGTGAAAATAAAGTCCACTGACCATCTTCCAGCACACGTTTAATAAATAAATCTGGAACCCATGATGCCGTATTTATATCATGGGTACGTCTACGCTCATCGCCGGTATTGCGACGCAAATCAAGAAAATCTTCTATTTCCAAGTGCCATACTTCCAAATATACAACAGTTGCACTCCTACGTTTACCACTACGATTAATAGCAGCAGTTGTATCATTAGCAATTTTTAAAAACGGCACTACTCCCTGACTCTCTATATTAATCGTTTTTATTTCAGCCCCGGTCGCCCGAATGTTACTCCAATCATTGGCAACGCCACCAGAATATTTAGACATCTGAGCATTGTCGCCATAACTTTTGAAAATATGTTTTAAGTCATCTTCTACGGTACTTAAATAGCATGAGGATAACTGAGGTCGCACAAGCCCCGAATGGAGCAATGTTGGAGTACCTGGTACATATTGCAAGGTTGAAATCAAATTATAAAAGCGAATAGCCGACTCATGCCTGTTTGGTTCATTATAGGAAAGTCCCATTGCTACACGCATCCAAAAAACTTGGGGCAATTCAAAATATTTTTCTTCATAGCGGGCAAAATATCGCTCATATAATGTCCGCATCCCAACATACCCAAGCAAGTTATCCCGCGAAAGATCTAAGTGTTCTGATAAATAAAAACAATCAAAATCAAGCAAACGTTTATCAAAAAGGCCACAGCGTACACCATAGTGTATCCCATCTGCTAATGATGCGCGATATAACACTTCATAATGTGTATCTTTGACTGAATAATCAGTAACGCGTTTAAATAAACGTTTAAATAATAATCTACTACTGATGTAACCATATGCTGGATCAAGTTCTATAAATGCAGAAGATGCCAGTACCAATGCATCGGCCAATCCGGACAACGATATATCATCAAAAATATTTTTGACAGCTTCTTCTACAATCATAGAAACATCAATATCGGCACTATAGATATCTGCAGCCCATAGTATTGTTGAACGAATTTTATCTATATCCAAATTTTGCTGGTCACCACGTTTATCACGCACAGTACCTGCCCGTCGTGTATATGCTTGACCTACATCAGATAATGTAGTGCCAATTTTTATTTCTTGTTCCATGCGTATCCTTTCGCGTATTAACATAGTACCGAGGTGCATTTTATTACGCAACAATGCAACTATATCTCGAGTCACATCACCACGACTATTTATTTTTTTTACATCACTAATTTTGACTATGGGAAAATTTATAGAAAAGATCCCACAGATAATGTAACGGTTTGCCTATGCAGAATCAAATAGTTTTTTAACATTTTCATTTACCACTTAATTTTATTTTCTAATTATTTTTGCAAACAGATTGTTACATATAGAAATGATACAATTTAGCATTATATCAATCCCATATAACAAAAAAATTTGTATAGATAGTTCTAGTTTATTGTAAAAAACTATTTTTAGAATACATATTATTATAATAAACTATTTTTACCTATTTCCTCTAAAAAAGAGAGAATATGTATGTATGCTGTATGTATATTTCTATCTGTTTTGGCATGCAATCTACGCAGTATGGAAACAAATTTTACTCATTTTCCTTTTATACCCAATGATATTATTGCCAATTCTTTTATACAAAATATCACCGAAGAAAAAGATCTAGTAGCATTCGCACAAACAAATAAAAATCATTGGAACATAATACATACAAACTATCCAACATTGTTACTACAATACCAATGCAAAATGAGGAAACTTCGTATACTTAATACCCTTAAAGCAAATGCAAAAAACTTTTCTGAATGCCCCGATGAGTTTTTTGATTACTACATTAATACTATTACCCATAATCAAGACACTAATGAATATATACGACACAATACGCAAAAGATATTTCCTATATCTTTTAATAGATATGGGAATCATTGCACATTACTTTTACCAATACTCTGTGATGCATGTTCCACATCTTTTAAATGTAAAGATACTCTATTTGCATTACTTGATGCATCCATAACACCAGCAAACATTATTATCTATGGAATTCGAAAAATATATGAAAACATAATCACCACACGATATTGTAAAATAGATGGAAACAGCTTATTTCCACCACTACAATTAAAATTGTTATATAAGTACCCATTATTGATTAAAAAAATACTTAGTACAGAATCAAAACAATCTGCATATGGTTGCATCTATCAATTGTCTGATATACGTAGTAACAAAAAACCTTTACATGATGCTGAAAAAAAGTTTATCACTAATATAGTTACAGATAACAAAGATGATGCATATATAACAGAAAATTCTATAGTACAATGGGCTTTATTTTGCTATAAATATGGAAATATTGATGAAATGGTTACTGCTTTTTCCGCTTTTTATAATTATAACCATAAATCTATAAATACCCCTGACCTAGTTGAAATAACATATGATAAACAACTAAAAACTGTGTACAAACAATGTTCTTTTGATAATATAGAACCGCTCAAGCAATATATGGACGTGGCATATACAAAAATAACGGCTGAGCTTGCTTGTGAAAAATCCTAAGTGCATCTTTATACTTTTTTGTTATTAATTGCATTGATGCATTGTTGTGTATCATCTGACGAATTTGCACGGTACCAATTGCCTTGTCAAAAGTTGGCGCATATGAAAGTTGCATATATTTACTGGCCAATTGTAAAAGTTTTATAAATAATTCAAAGCTGCGAACTTTATTGATATCAGAAATTTCTATGCGTACCCCATCACAATATTCCTTTTTGCGCTCATTAAATGTAGAATAAGACCAGCTTTTAACATGATATTGGCCCAATAGTTGTTTTACCGCTTGCCAAAATAATGCGGGAACTTTTTTTGATCGTGGAAGCATAATACAGGTAAATGGATATTGGGTACCTACACCCACATCAAAAGGACGGATTTCACCCAGCAAACCCAAAAAGCTATAACCATAACATGCTTGTATGGTGTGTATATTAGGGGATAATGGTGCAACTAACTTAGTCACTGGTTGTCTTTTATATTGCTGCATTGGAATTATATATAATTCTGCAGGTTTCTTGAGTATGTACTTATTAAAGTATAATGCAAGCTCGCCAATAGTAAGACCATAACGCAATGGAATTGGCGCTATTGAAATAAAAGATATAAGTTCAGAATCAACCAATGGACCCTCTATGGCAGGGCCTAATATATTTGGTCTATCTAATACTAAAACTTTTTTCTTATATGTAGCTGCGGCCTCTAATACCCGCATAAGCGTTGAAATATAGGTATAATGACGCATACCACAATCTTGTATATCAAAAAGTAGTATATCAATATTTTCTACAACCTGACTATTAATAGTTCTGCCTACTAACCCTTCTTGATGTGCATATAAACTAACTATGGGTATACCAGATGCAGCGATAGTATTATGTACTGTTTTGCCTGCCTCCACTGTACCAGTAAAACCATGCTCAGGAGCAAAAATAGTAATAATAGAAACACCTTGTGTTTTTAATATAGAAACATTAGATATTCCTTTTTGGTCGCATCCACTTTGATTAGTCACCAATCCCACACGAGAAACATCTAATCCATATTTTTTGACCAAATCAGAAGAAATAGTCTCAAGACCTACTTTATAAGCCAAGCTATGCATACACACTATATGTGCACAGCTAAAACCAATAAATATTCGCCAAAATAAATAATTCATATGCTTGCATGATATATACATACTAGCATTACAATAAAAAATAAAAAATTGTAAATGCAATAATTATTGCCAAAAACTATATAGTAATATCTTCTGGATTACGTATTGCTAAAATAATAAGGCCTACCACATTAGGAATTGCAGCACAAGCTAATATAGTTTGCATTGTTCCCCATACCAGTGGCGCGGAAATCAATGATCCTGTAAACACAACAAATAAAAGGAAAAACATATATATAGCCGAATTTCCTTTAGGAAAAAGCACCCCAAATGTTTGCATACCATTAAATGAATTTCCCATAATAGTAGTAATAATAAATAAGGCCAAACTTACCAATAAAATATAACTACCAAAACCGGGTGCATGTATTTTAAATGCTTCATAAATAAATGTACTGCGAAATACACCAGTACTCCATACGCCAGTCACCAATACTAATAAACCTGAAAGGGTAACTAATAAAAAATCTGATATGGTTGAATACAATGCAAGTAATCCTTGATCAATAGGATTATTGGTATTTGCCAATGAATGCGGAATAGAAGTAGTACCTATGCCAGCCTCAGTAATAAAAATTCCTTGGTATAAACCGGCATGCATAGCATGAAATATGGTAGCTCCACAAAATCCACCAACAGCAGCGCAAGGGGAAAGCACACTATTTTTAATAAGAGTAAGTGCTGATAATAAAGATAATGGATTACTTAATAAAATATATAAAGCAACAGATACATACATACAAAACATCAATGGAACTGCCTTGCTTGCCAAAGAAGAGACTCGGAACGCACCACCATACATAACCAACATTAAAAAGATAGTTACTAAGCTAGCAGTAATCCATGGTGAAATACTTTCTTTATATAATAAGGCAGCAAGAGTATTGGCCTGCAAGCTCGACCAACTGGCAAATAAAAAAAGCATAATACTACCATACCAGATGGCAAGCAATGGGTGTACCTTTGCCAAATAATGCAAAGGACCGCCTGAAATAGAATCATCAGCATTAATTTTGCGTGTACGAAGTGCATAAACCACTTCGGTAAATTTAGTTACAGAACCAAACACAATATATACAAGTAGCCAAAAAAGTGCTCCTGGCCCACCAGTAAAAATAGCAACTGAAGGCCCTACTACATTACCCATCCCCATAGTAGTGGCCATTGCAGTAAAAACTGCATGGAACGGATTTATAGCTTGCGTTCTATTTGCGGTATGTTTGATGGTTCCAGAAACAAGACCAATAAACCGAGGTATCATGCGAAACTGTATAAACCTAGTCTTATAGGTCAAAAACAAAGCAGTTCCAAAAAAAAGAAAAGTCGTCGGAATAGCCAAAATAGATTCATTTATATACGTAAAAAAAGCGAGTATGGACATGAATATTCCTTGTTATTATTCTATTAATAATAAATTATTGTCTTTGAGATAAATAAGAAAGTGCTTTTCGCAGTAAATAATCAAAAGTCGGTGTACCTTTTGATGTTGACTCAGATCTTAAATACTCCAATGCATTATTAATTTCACTACGCGAATAACGCAGCGAAGTAAGGGCCTGGTCTATTTCATACCAACATGAGAGCTTAAGGTTATTATCCAACGTAATTCCACTGATAATAAGTTTTTGCACTTTATGTTTACAGGATACCATAATTTGTTCGGCTTTTTTAGTCCCAATTCCACTTACAGAACTCAATGCTTCATGATTAGCTGATTGAATAGCCTCCAGAAAACCTGCTGATCCTAACCTACTCAGTATTGAAAGGCCTAATTTGGGGCCAATACCATTACAACCAATAACCATCATGAATATGGTCTTATCCAATGCCGAATCAAATCCATAGAGGCTGGGCCCATTTTCTTGATTCCATACCATATATATATGCAACGAAACAGTTGATCCTATTGCAATAGATCGTTCATTAGCTACATAAACCCCAAAACTTATAGGACCGGCACGTATTATTATCTTTTGCTCTTCTATAGCTTGTACAATACCTTCCAAACGATCTATCATATTTAAATTCCATGCATAAGATTGTACGGTATTTAGTAAAGCGTACTTTTACTATTAAAGCAATGAATTAACCAAATGGTTTATGAATATATTTATAAACTATTTGATTTAGGCAAAATATAGGGTACACTGAGGCTCAGAAAAATTAAACCCACTAATGCAAAAGGAAGTTGTATGTATATATCAAAAAAAATATCAACAAGTATGCTACTAGCTAGTATGATTATGCTTGCACCTGCTACTTATGGTAGTTATTGGCCTACTATTTCTCAAGAAAAATTAATGATTGGTGGTATGTTTGCTGGTATAGCATTAAGTTTATATACTTTGTGGCATCATTATAATTCTGACTATATAATCTGCTGTAATACCCAAACACTATGTGAAACTATTCAAGACTTAGATGAACGTATTGGTGCACTTGAAAAAGAAATAAGCGTCATTAAAGATCATGTATATGATCAATGCCAATCTTCTATACATACAAGCCGACAAGTTGAGGCCATGCAAGAAGAAGTTAATACATTGCATGCTGCAGTAGCTGATTGTCAAGCATATATCAATAACAATATATCTGCTATATCTGATGCAATCACCGCGGTGGATGCAAAACATTCAGCAAATATTGATGATCTTAATGCTAATCTTAATGCCCTTGAATCTCGCATAGAAGCGATTTTAAATGCACTAAGCGAAGAAGCCGATTTACCATTGCCAAATGTTATTTATAATTGTGAGGTACATGTACATTGTCCGGAACAAATATCAGATGATTCTCAGTGTAAGTAAGAATTAAAAAATTTTTGTTCACCAAAAAAAGGAGCGTAGTATGTAATAGGTATCTATGATATGTGCAAAAAAATACTATGTTTTCTATTTTTATTTTCATCATATATATTTGGCATGGATAATTCATATCAAATTTTATGTGAAATAATACCTATTCTTCGTCATTATATATCATATAATGACACACAATCACTAGTACAAACAAATAAGTCTATACAAAAAAGAACATTACAAATTTTAGATGATGATCTGGATGAATCATATCATACAATGATGTCTGAATGGTATGAAGATCCACCATATACGTCAAAAGTTGTGCATCATCCATTTGGTGCTATCGGCTATCTACGCATGATATGTTCATCATGCTATAAAAAAACACCATACTGCGGATGTGTAAAAAACAAGAATTATTTAGGCATGCTTGTCAGAAGACAGAAACGTTATGGTAATACCATGCTTGAATATAAATCGTTTTTGATACATAAATATACTGAAGAGTTGGTAGAATGGTATTGTAAAGGATTATATTTTCAATGTAAGGGATTAATAACTCCTATAAATACATCTGTTCATTTTCCGCGCGACACTTTACACATTAGAGAAACAGATTTAACAACTCATTTTATAAGTGATCCCTATTTCAACTTTAAAGGGGATATATGTGTACTGGAAGGCCTTAAAAGCAAACAGTTGTCCAAAGACAATCGATATGCTGAATATCATCTGGCTACTATGTATGAATGTGCATTAACAGGCACTAATAAATGCACTCGGCGGCAAGTTTATTTTACTTTTGCAGGTAAAAAATATCCCTTTGGCCGCTTGAACTTTACACCATTATTATTTGATCTATTAGTGGAAAAAATTGTTAATAATCAATGCAGTGTAAAACGTACTTTGGATGAAACAATATTTTCAATCCATGATTTTTTCAAAAAGTATATACCAGAAGAGGGCCTTATGCCTACATTAGCAATTATATTGGACAATGAAAATAAAATTGATACTATTGACAGTGCATTAAAAAAAGCTCTTTGTTGCAAATATACAGGCAATGAAAAATTAGCATTAGAATACCTTTATGATGCTGATATAAATTTAGGAACAATAATAAAGGGATGTAATAGAATTGTTAGCTATTTTGGTATGTTTTATACAAATAGTTATTCATTTCATGCCACTTATGCAGCTATAGATTATAAAAAAATATTTGCTAGTCTTACCGATTTAAATAGTATTGAAAAATTAAAAAGGAAAAAACCACAAATATATCAGATGCCTGGGTATCTTATCAAAATTCTCAAAAAACCTTTAGATTGCCATCTAAAAATATGTATAGAACAAAACGAAAATTGGTTTGTACATCAAAAATTGAAAATTATTAATTGCACAAACATTGATTTTAATCAATTGAAAATGCAAAATATTTCTGATGTACATAAATTAGAAAAAGAATACACTAATAGTTCTGGTTTACCTATATACGCATATACATTGGCAAATGAATATTTCAAAACAAACAATAAACAACACTATATTGATCAATTACAAGAAGACTACCTTGCTATATTGCTCAAAAGTTTGCACGTTATTCAGCATTCTGATGCATCATACATAAAAAAAAATCTTCTCGGCCGATTTTGCCCCCATGCACCTGATGCTATAGTATATTCCCCTAATTTTATTGATGAAGATAATAAACTAACAGATGAACAGCTCAATGATTTATATATACGAAATAATTTGGAAAAGATCATTGATAATACAATACCTGGACTATCATTTGATGAGAATGATTATACACAAGAAGAAAAATTAAATAACGCTATATTACCTTTACCCAAAACATGCATGCAACTTGTCAGTTATTTAGACAAAGCTGTAGAATGGCATAATCCTTCTGCCA
>DASZEX010000009.1:0-2026 GCA_035940365.1 Candidatus Babeliales bacterium
TGGCAGAAGGATTATGCCATTCTACAGCTTTGTCTAAATAACTGACAAGTTGCATGCATGTTTTGGGTAAAGGTAATATAGCGTTATTTAATTTTTCTTCTTGTGTATAATCATTCTCATCAAATGATAGTCCAGGTATTGCACTATCAATGATCTTTTCCAGATTATTTCGTATATATAAGTCACTCAGTTGTTCATAGGTGAGTGTATTATCTTCATCAATAAAATTAGGAGAATATACTATATCAGGCGCATCTGGACAGAATTTTTCAAGAATAAACTTTTTGGTTTTGGCATATGAGCATGTATCTTGTATAGCATTAAATGTTTTGCATAATGTCGTAAGTATATCTATAGATTTATATTTGAGCCAATTGTTTTTATTATCATGTCTAACATACTCTTGTGTTAATTCGTATATTGTATGAGGTAATCCTTTTGCATTTACTTCACCATCAAGTGTGATTGTATGAGTAACACATTGATCAGAATTGTGTTTTTGTTCAGTGACCTCTAATATTTTAATTATAAAATCATTCCATTGTAATTTTTCGAATTCCTTTATAGTAATTGAGTGAATAGTTCCTATACAGTTAATAAGATTAAACTTCCTTTTAGACTGATATCCACCTTTATAACCAGTGTGAGTCCATGGAATTATAGAATAATTTGCGCCATTTTTTCGAATTTCCAGAAAAGTGATATATCCTATATTTATCCCCTTTATTTGTGTGGTGGGATATTGTTCTTTTAATGTATAAACATCCTGTAGTGTATCAATATATGACAGCATTGTTTTAATAGCGGGGTAGCGAAATAAATGTCGTCCAACTTCTGTATAAGTCATACTATTTAATTTGCCCAATTTCATATGTATACTAGAATTTTGCGCATCTATTTCGTCAATTTCTTCTAGGCATTTTTTTGCCATTTGCATGTTGCCAGTGAGTTTGAAACACAGAGCTCCCTCTAATGTATTCCAATTACCTTCAAGAACTTCTTTTAGTATAAATTTCATTTCGTTTGGTAAATATGGTTTAAAAAAATCAGGACTTGAAAATATTGTTTCCTTTTCTTCTCTTTGTACATTGCATCGACCATTTTCAATGTGCTTAATAAAATTTTGTAATAAATAGGGAGTTGTATATAAATAAGTTAAAGGATATTTTTTATTAAAAAAAGAAAAATAGGTCAATCTATATTTACAAATGTTTGCATCAGAGAGTTCAAGTTCATATATATAATCTTTTGGAGCTTCCATGGTATATTGTTTTGGTATTCCTTCTAAAACATACAGGTTACCTATATAATTAAAGTAAGGTTTGCTTGTGCATGTATCTTTTGAATTAGTATATCTAGGAAAATGAATATTGGATTTGATAAAAAGATCTTTATATTGTAATCCTTTATTACACCATAGAGAGAATTCATTTGATCGAAAATCTGAAATGTAGGTTTTGTATGTATCTATTTTTCCTTGCATATTTTTTTGTTGCCGAATAAGAATTCCCAAATAGGATTCGGTATTATGTGCACAGGGCAGCTGTTTCATACAATAAGAACAAATTTTGCTCAGGTATGCAATATCGCCCAAGGTACTTTGAGTAATATAGAACATATTTTTGTCAGATTTTATGTTTTTTAGTGACATTAATTGGTGATTGGTAATTGTATAATTTGTATTAATAATAGCATTGCGCATTGTTTTATTAATAAGTCTCAATGCTCCTTTTTCATTATTATTAATATATTTATTTAGGTAAGGTATCATCATATAAAAAATGCTCGGGCAATCATAATTAATAATTCCCGATATGTTTGGTTCCATACAAAAAATGGGTAATACTGTACATACAAGAAGTAAAAATAATTTTTTCATAATTTAATTAACGCGAGTTCGATTTTAGAAATTTAACAAAAAACGAGCAATGTACTAGACTTTTTTTATAATCACTTCAAAAAAAGGAGAAGTACATGCTCGTGACAATATTTTACCATGTTGATGAATTTTGCAAAGTATTTGAAG
>DASZEX010000010.1:0-2303 GCA_035940365.1 Candidatus Babeliales bacterium
TCATTAAAAATAAAGAGGGTAAAATGATCAAGCTCTCGGTTGCCTGATGTTTTTGAGACATGGCAATGTTTCAGAGAACCATCTTTATTGAGTGCAAGAAGTACTTGAACGGTATCATCCATGCTTGCTGAAGGAGGAAAACGATCATTATGAATATTGAATGAGTTTTGCAAACACCAACTCAGTTTTTGCAAATAACGTTCATATTTAATTTGTTCATCGCTTGGTGTTCCACTTTTTTTACCAAGCATGTGTATTGCATGTTTACCTTCGTCTTTGACGTGATTCAGAAAGCCTTGTGTGAGTTGAGAAAGTGTTAGCGGTGGCTTAGGCGCTTTTACGGGCTGTGAGATTCGAGATTGAAATTTTGGTTGAGGTAGTTTTTGTGGAGATGTTTTTTTTGCTGGTAACTTATTTTCTAATTTGATTTCGGTTTTAGGGTCTTCTTTTTTTTCTTCTATAGGCTTTTGAATTTCTGTTATTTCTTTGATCTGTTCTTCTTGAGGATTGAGTTGTTCTAATTCAGTATGTTGTTCTGGTTTGTTAGTTTCTTCGATGAGATTTTGGTTGAGTTCTGATTGGGGGAATTCGGGTTCGTCTTGAAAAAAAATAGGAGTACCGAAATTACTTGCATGAGCTTTCGTTTCTACCCATTCATCACGCTGTTGCTTTTCTACTTTTTGCTGAAGTTCATTTTTTGGCCTGTCCGCCGTAGCTTTAGCGAAGGAGGATTGAATCCAAATGTAAACAATGCTACCAAAATGGAATAATAGTGATAAAAGGAATGCAAGGAAGATTATTTTTTTGGCACTGTTATTTGGCTTCAATGAACTCCTTTTTTGTTTTCATTTTACGCCATTTAGCTATAAAAATAAAATAAGATAAGTAAAAGATGAAAATGTGAGTAAAAATTTTAAGAGCTTATTTTTTTAAATAATTTACAATAACCATATATTCACGAGCAGTAAAGTAAATAAAAATAATCATCATTATAGGATACTTTTATGTTTATACTATTTCTATGTGCTATTATCACTTTTTCTACTGTTATGCAAGGTATGGAAAATAATCAATTTGCTGAATATCAAAAAGCTTGTCGTGAAATTCAAAAGAGCTTTGCATACGAGAAAAATAATTTTTGTGAAATGATTTATAATAAACAACTTGATCCAGTCAAAGAACTTGAACGTATTGAAAAGGAATTTGATTATCATAGAAATAAGCTGATGGAAGGAAGCAATACCAATTTATTGCATTTAAAAAACTTTTATAATATGGACGATATTGATTGGAACCATCATATGCAGACTCTAGCATTGATAAAAGCAACAATAAAAAAGCAGATTAATACGGATTTGCCTGATGCACAACAGGATAATATTATTTTTGGAGAAAATAAGTTATTTTTTGCAAATCATTTGAAAAAATATGGTTTAGATCTTAAAAAAATATGCATTAAAAAAAATGATATTGATAACTATGCATTATCTCATTTTATATCATTACAAAAAAAAGATAGGTCTTTTATTATACGTTGTAATACACCAGAAATTAGCATATCTTCAATATGCTTTAATCAATTAACTTCAATGCAACAAAGGGCAATTTTATCAATAATTGCTAATCATATGGGGAATGTAGACGATATTGTTTTAGGTTATTTTTCTATTATTGTAGAAAATTTTGGTGTAGTTCAAAAAAGTGAGGAATATCAAAAATTGAGTGAGGAATTTCAAAAGTGTTATGCAATAGAAAGGAGTAAGATTGCAGAACTTTTTCCTTGTCTTAAAGATTATGAAGTTTGTCAATATATAGAAAATTTATTTTATGCTGCTTTACCATCACTTATAGGTATTGATCGGAATATAGAGCATTTTCAAGAAATATGTACTATTAAAAATCTTTGGGAAAAATATAAGTTATTGCAAGATTTTGTACAAAAGCTAGAATGTGGCGTTTTTATTTAAAGAATAAGAATGTATGCTGATTTTTGTTTTTTCACCAAAGACCAGTTTTTGTGAACAGCATGTGTGCCGCCATTTTTATTTTGTAAGAATCTCATGAGTTCATCAAGAAAAGCTTGTGTTGTTGGGAATGGAACATTTTCAGTGATTAACCAATGCATCAGAATGCGATGACGTAATGTTTCATCAAGGGCGAGTAATTGTGGAATATTGATCATTCGTTGATTGTCTGCAATGTGTGAAATTTCGTTGAATGTTGTGTGTGTCAATTTTTCTAAAAATTGTTCTGTTGATTGCAGACGATTCAGTGTAGAAAGAAAATTTGTTGCAAAGCGTTCA
>DASZEX010000011.1:0-1722 GCA_035940365.1 Candidatus Babeliales bacterium
ACATACGCTTGCTGCACCAGCAAGGCCAAAACTTGGAGCATTTAATTTCATAACAACCTCCTTTAAATTTATTTTTGTTTTCACTGTAGAAAAAATATCCTGCAAAAAACAACAAAAAAACTCGCGCATTTTCCTAATGGATTGTGCACGAGTTTTTTATTACAATTGAGTGCCTTTTAAGATTTTTATCCAATAAAGGGGTCCCCATTGAAATGGAATGTAAATGGGGTTTATGGCTTTGGTAAAGATTGTGTACGTTTTACTTGAGGAATCAAACCATTATCATCAAACATAAATACAGCAGAAGAACCTTTTTGAACGAGGTTGTTGTACACATATTCGTAATAAATTGCGTTAACATAAGCAAGTAATTCCTGCATTTTTGTTTCTAATTTTTCTAACAAAGCTTCTTCTTCTTCCTCAGTTATATTTTTTTTGCGGCTGATTTTTTCTTCAACTTTTTCACTATATTCCCGTAAAATTTGGATAGTGTTAAAAGCTAATTGTTGAGCAAATGCGGCCATTTCTTCATGTTTTTCAATATATTCTGCGCATTTGATAAGCGCTTTGCTTGGTTGACCATCTTGAAGGAGAGCAAAAAAGTTAGCCCATGCAAGTTGTAGTTCATCATCAAGTGTGGCAAATACGTCTTGTGACCAAGGTTCAGCATTTTTGGTAATTTTCGAAGTAAGTTTTGCAAACGCAGTAGGAGATTGCACGCATGATGCTGCTTGAGTTACAAGAACTGCAGCTATAAGAATGAGTGAATTAACATATGTATTCATAGGAAACACCTTCTTTATGATTGTACGAATTCCGCTTGACTATATAATTTTGTTGTTTCTAATGCATGTGCAAATACGTTGCTACTTTCAGGTAATAATGTTTTGTATTCTTTTGGCAGCAGATCATACATACCAAACATTGTTGTTGCATATTGCTGATCAAATGTTGGTGACATGATCAGATGATGTACGACTGCATAATATTGTTTATATATTTCTGCTCCAACATTGATGATTGCTGCTGCATTATCAGATGTTTCATTAAATACGTGCGCCAAATTTTCAGCAAGGGTAACGCATTGAGAACTGCTATTGAGAACCATATCGATGGTAATGAGCGATCTGTTTTTTTCATTTTCTGGCGTTATTTCGATCGGTAAGTTACCTTCGCTCATGCCATTATATGCGCTTGATATACCTGCAAGATATTGAGCTGATTGTGTAATAGCGTCTTGAGCTTTTTTAAGTTGCTCTGCAGTTGCATTTATTTTTTCATCCGCCCACGCACGCAATTGTGTTTGTGCATCTTGTTGGATGCTTTCTAAAGCAGCTTCAACAGTTGGTGTCATATACTGAGCAGACTGTTTTTGACATACATTCTGTGTTTCCATAAAAATGGTACGTGCACCAGTGACATAGGATAGACGGTCTAATAATGTTTTGAGCATCGCAAGATCATCTGTGATCTCTTTATAATCACCATAATTGGCAATTTTTACTCTGACAGATTGATTTAATCGTAATAATGGAGTGCTGAATTGTCTGATTTTTGATTCAAGAAGTGCGATAGTATACGAAAGATATAAAAAATTTGCGGTAAATTGTAATTCTTCTGGCGACATGGCATTGAGATATGTTGTTTGCCAGGCTCTGAGATTGTTGTTCGAAACAGCTGCAAAAGTTGTAATTGAAGAACATAAAACTGATGATAAGAAAA
>DASZEX010000012.1:0-11505 GCA_035940365.1 Candidatus Babeliales bacterium
TACCCGACACCGCAGCCCCGCCAATTTTCTTTGCCATGTTTTATCTACTCTTATCGCATATTTTTTCAGACCTACCAAACCTTCAATTGCACGATCTGGAATCCCTATCGAAGGTTTTGTTTAAAATCGAACTCGCGTTATATTACTTAATTTGTATAATATTTTTACTTTATTATATTCATTATCAGGTAGTTTCATGAATTCTCCTTTATCATAAATATTTTTTTATACAATACTAAATGATTTTACTTACATACAAGAGTTAATCCCATAGCATACATAATAGGTTTTCATTTTGACAAAAATAAGTGTGTTGAATATTATTAGTGAAAATGTTTATTGCATGCTGGGTTATTTAGGATTTTTATGTGTTTGTATTATATTTTTTGCTTCGTCAGTCTTTCTATCTCTGTATATGGTATGGAATCTCATGTAAAAGCTTTTGCCGGAGCACATGTGCTATGGAAACGCACTATTAGTTCAACTGATTCAAACATAACCCATCTTTTGCCTGCTACTAAAGATGGAAGTATATATCTACATACAGAAAATTCACATCACCCGTCAAAACCAAACATCATTGAGCTGGACCCTACTACTGGCGGAGAAATAAAACGGTATAGTATTACTGGCTATACCGAATGTGTACCTCTTAGCTATACCCTTCTTCCTCATAGCGTGAACAGCCCTTTGTATGCAATAGATATTGCACCTTTTTCTGCTGCACGTACATTGAAAAATGTACATAATTATGACACATTAAAAGATGGGTCATTGGCTCTTTCCTATTGTCGTTCTTATGGGCATGATAATAAACCTTTTGCAGGAGTTTTACAAGTATATCCTTTATCTGTATTTAATACATTTATTCCTATACAAGAGCAAGATATTTACCAGAATAAAGTTTATGTTACAAAAGATATACCTAATAATTCTCTATACATTCAAGCGTCATCACACAATTATATATATAACGCTAATACCGGTCATATTATATCTGATTCTGTTTTTGATGCAAAAAATAAAAAAAATATCTTCACAGGTGATGCCAATGAATCAATAGTATCTTTGCATTATAACTGTAGAATTTGGTGTTATGATAATGCATATTATTTACACATTTTTGATCCAAAGTCAGGTAATGCAATAACGTATCCTCTTTCAAAAATTATCACTCCAAGTTCACATGCGAATTATTGGCTACAGCAATTGGGTTGTAATAGATGTGTATTATTTGAACATAGCGGGTTTCCAAATACTATAAGTACTATGTATATCTTGGATTGTACTAATATTAATAAAATTACGGCACAGTGTTTAAAAGGATTCTGGATTTCACCATATCCCCGCATAATTGAACTTTCAGATGGCACGATATTTGTACTTAATAAGGACTTGAGCAAAAAAATTGTTAATGCCGAAGATACTAAAACTTTCTATATATTAGGTACACAGTATGATATTAAACGACAAACACATAAAGTTATTACCATAGAAGATAATAATGCTTATTCTTTTGATACTATTTATAAAATACAAGAACTTCCTGATGGAAATTTGCTCCTGACGATATTAGGAGACTATAAAACTGGTATATCACGACAAGAACATCTTTTAAATATTCAATTACCAGATACAACTCCGGTGATAGTACCAAGTTTACAAGAATTAATATTGAGCAAATTAAAAAAGAGCGGAAAATTACCGTATGTTAATCATAATCTTTTAATACAAAAAATAGATAATAAAACAATAGTAAATCCATATGCAGTAGAACTTATTGTTGATATATTTGAGAATCATACTCATTATAGGTATTTATTATCTGAAAACGATAAACAAATCTTTGATTCATTGCCGGTAGAAATAAAACACCAAATAGACCGCACTATTACTGTGTACAATCATTGGGATGAAGATACATACAAAAAAGATCTTTTGAAAACTAAACTTAATACACATGCAGCACGCTATAATTATATAATGCCCTATCAACTTGCTCCTGAAGATATCACTACCTATAATTCATTTGACCAAAAAACCAGAAATGGAATTGAAAAAGAAATGCCTATTGTTTGTTCATGTGACTCAATAGAAGAAATACATAATCACATTAATAAGCAATATATGCACACTGATGCAGCTAACGAAAATGAAATAATCGGTTTAGGAAATAAAACAGAACATATCCCAACTTCAGAAGAAATTTCACCTAAATGGCTTATTCCTATAAAATCTACTCCTATTGATATTCGACCGCTGTGGCTTTCTCGAAAATATTTATCTTATTTTCCTCATTTGGCAAACAAACACAATAATAACTTATTGAGTACTTATACCATATAGTCAGATAATTGTTTTTTAGTAAGTATGTGCGTATATGGATTAAAGCTATATTCTGTTATTTGGTATGGGTTACCATAAAAAGATATACATGGAGGATTAGTAGAGAAAATGTTGAGTGAATTCAAAGGGGTGCGATTCGATCGGCTTAACTCTTCTTCAAACTTTGGTGTGCTTATTATAGGTACCGTGATAACCTTATTCCCATCTGTACAAGCAAAAACAACCCTTTGACAATCAAATCTTCTTATTTTTTCTTTTAAAAAGTAAGTCCCTGTAGCCTTATGCCAAAATCGATCAACGTCATTTAGATTGCTCGGCCGCGGAAATGTTTTTAATAGGGGCGGAAATGTTGCTAAAAGTATAGCTTTTCTCTGCGCTATAATTGGTTGCGTTTCTTTATGCAATTCTTGATTTGTATGGGACAAAGAAATGAGTGCTTGCCAATCACATTGCTTTGCTATATCTTTTGCCCAAAGCTCTGTCGGTAGATTCGGTGAATGAGATTCCATCCCAATTAAATAAGATGTTCCTGCAATGATAAATAGGGTAGCTTTCATAGTTATGGATAATTTCATTGGTAACTCCATTTTGTGAATTAAACCACTGTTATTGATAAAAATAACCTATATATTCAACTATTAACATTTATAATTTTACATCAATAATACAATATGTCAAATATCGCAATATCATTGCAAATCTTGTATTACCTTTTGTTATTTATTATTTTTGCAGAACCGTATAACATCGGCGGCAGAGATTATGTTCTTGTGGTTGTTCATCCCATTGCCAGCAACGTGGACATTTAACACCATATGCATGTTCAACTTCTATATAAAGCCCTTTGCATAGAGGTGATTCAATCATATTTTCATTCTTTTGCTGTGCAATAATAACTTGCGATACGATAGCAAATTCTCTTATAAATTGTTCCACGGTCTGACCAAATGATTCAATATAAGAATACACATACAATATAGTGTCATGATGTGGATCTGCAGGATCACTATATAAGGTGACACGTGCTTCCAGCGGATGTTTGATAAGGCCTATTTCACGTTTTTCTTCTAATGCTTTGAGTATAGCATCACGCATAGTATGTATAATGTGCCACGTATGATTACTATTATTGGTTCTATTTTTGGGTAAGGTTATATTGTGCATAGTTGCAAGTGTTGCAAATGATTGCATATGAATAGATACCCTTTTATTATCTTGATATAAATCCGAAACTTGCTCAGCGGTAAACGACATAATAGGGGCAATCAATCGTGTAAGTGTATCAAGTATATAATAGTATGCAGTTTGAGCAGATCGACGTTGATGACCAGTTGCTTTTTCTACATATAATCGATCTTTGCTAATATCTAAGTACAAAGCACTCAATGCTGTTGCACAATATTCACCAAGTACGTGAAATACACCTGATGTATTATAGGATTGATACAGAGCAATTATTTTTTCATTGATTTCATATAATTCTTGTAGTGCATATTTATCTATTAATAGTAGTTGATCAAGGGATACGGAATCTTTACTTGCATCAAAATCATATAAATTAGAGAGCAAAAAGCGTAATGTGTTACGTACTTTGCGAAATACCTCTTGCACATTGTTCAAGACTATAGTAGACAAAATTGCCTCGCTACTGCTGTCTATGCTGGCGGCCCACATACGTAGACCATCGGTACCTAATCGATCAATAAGTTCACTAGGTGCAATCACATTGCCTAGTGATTTGGACATTTTGTGCCCTTTTTCATCTACCACAAAACCATGCGTGTATAATTGTTTCATAGGTGCTTGGCCATGCATGGCAATAGAAGTAAGCAACGAACTTTGAAACCAGCCACGATGCTGATCACTACCTTCTAAATATAAGTCAGCAGGAATACCCAGTTCAGGATTTTGTTCAAGTACCGCATAATGGCTTATGCCTGAATCAAACCATACATCTAATATATCTTTTTCTTTTATTGCGTGTGTACTACCACACTGTTTGCAGGCAAAACCTTCTGGCATTATTTCTTCTATAGAAGCATTATCCCACCATTCAATGCCATGAACAGCTACCTGGTCTGCTACCCGATTTGCCAGTGCTTGATTATAATATGGTGTATCGCACGATACACATACTACTGCAGGAATAGATACACCCCAGGAACGCTGGCGTGATAGACACCATTCGAGTCTTCCTTCTACCATAGCACGCAAACGATTGATCGATTTTTCTGGGAATGCTTTTATACTATAGGTGGCATAGGTTGCTTTTTCTTTAATATTATTTTTTTCTAAATCAAAAAACCATTGTTTAGTTGCTCTGAATATAAGCCCATTGTGGCAGCGCCAACAATGCGGATAGGAGTGGGTTATAGATGTTTTATGTAATAGCCTATTATTTTCTTTGAGCTTTTTGAGTACCCACCATTGCCCTTCAGTTACTGGCATGCCACGTAATTCACGTGGCAGTACATCGGCAGTGTATATACCAGCTGGTGATACAGGCGAATAGATTGGTAGATTATTTTTTATGCCAACCTCATAATCAATAGGACCTGCACCTGGCGCACAATGTACACAGGCGGTACCTTCTTCTATCATAACCGAATCATCAAGCAGTATAGGTACCAGTTTATCTTCAATAAATGGATGATGAGCAAGAACATCGCCGGTGATCATATTTTCGGATAGATATTGGGTAACTTCACTTGAACGAACCAATACATCAGACAGGAAAGACGCTATAACTTCTTTTGGTACATCCATCATAGCACAAAAGGTATCTGCCAATGATTCAGCAACAACTACATATTGATTATGCACATCGAGTACTACATAGCGTGTATTAGGCTTAAGTAGCACTGCCTGATTGAGCGGCAATGTCCATGGGGTGGTAGTCCATACTACCAAACTCACTTGTTTGCCCTTGCATTTGGGAATACATTGATATACCACATCTTCCTGCAAGGGAAACAATACATAGACTGATGGATCTTTGCGGTCTTGATATTCAATTTCTGCGGATGCAAGAACCGTTTGACAATGTAAACACCATGGTACTGTTTTATTTTTTCGTTCAATAAGGCCTTGAGAAACAAAAATACCAAATGAGCGTATAATAGATGCTTGGTATGATGGACTCATAGTAGTATACGGTCGATCCCAATCCATGATTATCCCAAGACGCTTGAATTCCTGGCGTTGTATATCAATCCATTTTTGGGCATAAGCACGACACGCTTTTTTGAGCTGCGCACCCGCAAGACCTGGTTGCTCCTGCGTAACTTTAATTTCAATAGGGAGCCCATGGCAATCCCAACCGGGTGTTATGGGTACATGCTTGCCCATCATGCGTTGGGCTTTAGTTACTATATCTTTCAGAATTTTATTATAGGCACTTCCGGTGTGAATTGGACCATTAGCATACGGTGGCCCATCATGAAAAATAAACTTTTCAGATTCTTTATTATGATTAAATGAATGACTATAAAGCTTCTCTTGTTCCCAGCGCTGGATAAGGGCAGGATCATGAATAGCAGCATTTGGTCTAATAGGAAAATCAGTTTTTGGTAAATTTAAGGTATCTTTGAAACTTATGTTTTGTTGATTTTTTTTTACTGATTCGTCCATATAATTACCTGTTAACCCTGTATTTAATTGTATTTTTATATATTATGTATATAATACCAGTAATGTTAAAATTATGTAAGGTATGTATATTGAAATTCAATAATACGATATATACAGGAAATTATGAAAAAACAAACAATTTTTCTCTTCTTTTGTTTAGGTATTTCCATTAGAGCAACTCACACAACTAGTAGCTGGTCATTAAAGTTTTTTTAACTAATTACCTAAATACGCAGATTATGTAAGAGGTTAGCCAATATGAAATTATCAAACATTCTTGTAGGTTTTTCTTTTGTATATTGTTTTGGTACCTTTTTGCATGCTGCTGATATACCAAAGGTTACCCAAAAACCAACATCTTCTTTTCCTTTATCCACAAAAGAAATGGTAGGTTTAGCTACCTTTATCGGCTTGGGTGGTTTTATTTGTTATAGATTTGTACAAATAAGAAGAGATCGCAACCCTGTATCTGGCAATCTTAACTGGTTTTCTTTTTCTACCATAGAAAAAATTCGTTATGGTATTTTTGGAAAACCATTTACAGGTTATAGAAAATATTTATTTAAAAAATAAACAAGAAAACACTTATGAAATTATATACACTTATATTTGGCATTTGTATGCTCACCGAAATACCAATGTTTGCTACCAATGCTGTCAACTGCCACGAATATCCAGTAGTATCTGGAAAATTACTTTGCAGTGCATTTGCATTAGGTACTGCAGGTTTTCTTGGTTATAGATTATACCAAATATTTTATTTACCCAATCATATATCAAAAGGCAGTGGAAAACCAATATGGTATGATTGCTCTACTGCTCAAAGGATTCTATATCTTATCTCCGGATCTCCATCGCTATTTCACCGCTTATAGTTTTATTAACTTGCTCTAGTATCGCCCTCGTCCTCTTGCAGCAGGCGCAGGTTGTGGTTTTTGTGGCACAACAACAGGTTTTGCCGCAGGCTTAGGTTCTGATGGTTGCCATTGTGGTCCCCGTTTTGCATTATACTCAAGAAATGTAGATACTATATTGTCTGCAAGTTCATTTAATTTCTGATTATATTGTGCAAACTTGTCTTTATCTAATCGGTCATAGGTAAATATTTTTACATTAGCGCTTGGATTACCGATATATTGTGGTGATAAAATAAGCCGCGCCTGCATATTATTAAGTCCCGGAATATATTCTGGTGTTGTTTTATATTCATTCAATATAGTAGAGATATTATATTTACCTTGTTCAATTCCTTCTAGTATTTTTTTAAATAAAGGATGACTTATTTGAACATCTTTAAATAAATCTCTAATTTCTTGTAAAAATGGTGCAGATTTTGCAAAGATAGGCGCTTGTCCTGGCCGTTTTTGAATATGTGTTTCTACCCAAGTTACTAATTTTTCATCATAGGGATTTCCTTGCACCCATGCTACATAAGCTACAGTATCAACGAGGTTTTTGGGTATAAATATCTGGGACAAAGTTTGCGGTTCCTTTCCATTTGGTAATGGCATAACAACTAAATACTTATTGAGTTCAGTAATTTCAGGAAGAAATGAATATAAAATTGGTGTTTCTCCTTCTTTGTATGTTGAAGGATTATCAAAGATATCTAAAATCCCTTTAAATACTGATTCACTTACGGGCGTATTGCTTTTTGCATTTAAATAATATTCAAAGGTACATTCTCCTGCAAAACCAACATTCCCAAATAATGCTAAATTAGTGGAAAGTAAATATGCTTTAATTCTAGGTTCATTATCATTAACAAGACCATATTCAATCATTTCGCGCTTAAGAAATTCTTTTGGAGTTTGGTGTGTTACTGGTATCCATCTAAAGGTACGAAAATCTTCAATATTAATAGTAAGTGGATGTAAACGTTTATACAATTCTAAATATAAATCTTGTGGAACACGCCATTCATTTGAAAATGCATTATAAAATACATAATGTGTATTATTAAACTGTCTTTCTTTTTCTACTACCTGATTAAATAATTCTTGATAATATGGATTTTCTTCTAAATTGTATAATGCTTTTACCATATTCTGTATTAAAGGTACACTCATATGCGCTTCAGATTGGGTCATTTGTTTTGGGGCTTGCGCAAAAGAAAGAATTGAAATAAATAGAAATATTACATTAAATAGACGTATATATAGTTTCATAACAACTCCCCTATCTACCCCTTTTGGTGATTATTTTTTAGAATAACGGTATGATTATATAACATTCAATAATTAAGAAATAATTGTAAATCTTTATTGTATATTAGATTATTTTTCATCAGGAGTTTTTATGCAGCTTCCACCATTATCAGCAGAAATAGGGATTTGGGGATTTGGACGTGTTGGTAAGTCAGTCGCACGTGTATTGGTTCGTATGGGCTATACTATTGCAGTTATGGATTCCGATAGAAAAATATTGTCCGATAATTTTTTAATTGAAAATAATATTTCCATTTTTATGCAAGATCAGCATGATGAATTTTTTGCACTATGCGATATTGTAATACCTAGCCCTGGTATTGATCTTCGCCCATGCAAATCACATAATCATGTTTGGCTTGCAGAGTTGGATTTGTTCTATATGATATGGCAAAGGCCTATTATAGCTATAACAGGCAGCGTGGGAAAAACTACGGTAACCAGTATGCTTGCCGATCTTTGTACTTATAATGATATTCCTGTGCTTGTTGGAGGAAATATAGGCAACGCGGCATGTACATTGCTTGAATCTGTTGTGCCAGTAGAATATGCAATTTTGGAAGTGTCAAGTTTTCAATTGGAACTGTGTAGATTATTTACGCCTACTATTGCTATTATTACTAATCTATATGAAAATCATCTTGATAGACACGACACCTATGAAGCATATTGGCAGGCAAAAGCTGCTATAATTCGTACTATGTCCACAACTGGTATATGTATTGTTCCATGGGAATTACGTAATAACATTCGTGCGATTAATCAAAATATTACTATCTATTATATTGATTCTTCTAATAATTATTCTATTGAAATCAATGAGATTAAACTGCATGAAACGTTATTTAGATTAATTAAAAATGATGATATACAAAATAGACGAGATAATAATAGACAAGAGATTAAAATTGTTGGACAAAGTACTGAAAAAATACAAGAGATTGACGGAAGAGAGCGTTATCAGACGCATGAAAAACCAAAAAATCTTTTTGATCAAACCCTCAGGCATAATGCTCTGCTCATTTATACCGCATTACAAGCTATTAACAATAAAAAAGTTTTAGATATATCTTTTGATATTGACTACATGAAACGAGAGCATAGGCTTGAATATGTGGGAAGTAAAAATAGCACTATATTTATTAATGATTCAAAAGCTACTACTATTGCTTCTAGTTTAGCTGCTATAGACCAATATAAAAACCACCCTATTATATTGATCCTGGGTGGTTTATCAAAAGGTGTTAATAGAGAAATTCTTATTCAATTATTACCTACACATGTGAAAGAAGTCATTTGTTTTGGTGCTGAAGCGCATAAGCTAGCAACATGGTGCATGGTATATAATAAACCAGCTGGAATATATGCAACATTAGATGAAGCATTTGTAGATATCCAAAAGATTATATGCCCAGGCGATATTGTTTTATTATCTCCGGCAGGTAGCAGTTTTGATTTATATAAAAATTATGAGGAGCGAGGAAACCATTTTAAACAGTTATTTCAAAATATGTAAAATAAGATCAAATAACTGCAGTATACATATTTTTACTCGTTTGGTTGCCATGCTTCCTGCAATTCAGGTTGCAATTCAGAAGGCAATTGATCAATAGTAAAACCATCTTCAAGCATAAACCGCAAATCCTGCTGGTTTTTTGATTGTGCAAATTTTTTTAATTGGGTAATATAATCAATTATCTTTTGATTTTCAGGCATTACTTTCATAGTGCCCAAATCTTGCATAGCTTCCAAAAGTATATATAATTTCAGACGATCTTTTCCTGAAATAGACTTCACGTTACTAAATTCGCGACGCTCTGGGATTGATTTAACTGCACCAGACTTTAAGTCTTTATATATATCTTTTTCTAATGTAATAAATCTATGTTTAGCAAAGATTTCAAATGTAGCAGATTCGCCGACATTTTTATTTAGGAGCTTTTCTTTTTTTAGTAATGGATAAAAATGTGCAAAGGAAGGTTTGGCATTAATATAAACGGGGGCTGTTATTCCCTCTATCCTTTCCATTGCACTAAGTATATACGGTAGAATAAGATCTTGCGTGTGAAATAACTTTACACCAGCAATATTTATTGATGCATTAGGTGTTGTTATAAAACTATTTATTACATTATCAAAATCACGTACATATGCATCTATATTTGCATCAATGTTGTTTTGAAATTCTGTAATATTTTTGATAAAAATATCCTCATTAGGCCCTTCTATTGCGCCACGTTTCCATTTCTCCATTTCCTCTTTAATTTTTGGAGTATTTCCTTCTAATGCACTAAGAGCTTTACTTTCTTTTTCATTAATAGTATTCAATTTCCCCATAAATTCTTGATTTAATCGTTTAAGCATTTCTTCTTCTGTTTCAATATTTAATATTTTATTTACCAGTTTCCTCAATAAAGAAGGCTGAGGTTGCCGTATTGCCAATTGAGGCTCAAGTGTAGACATTGTTTTTTTGAGTAATTCATCGACCTGGTAATTGGAAAGTGCATGACTTTTTATTGGCGAAGATAGTGGCTTGAAACTCATTGATCTTTGGCTCATAATAAGGCCGGTAGCTCTTCCTGCCGATTGCTTAAGACCCTGGAATCTTTGATATATATTTCTAGTTCTTTGTGTTATTGTACTTGGTATATGTAGATATGTAGAGCGACTGAACATACCATAAGTGTCCATACACAATAATAACCCAGTTATAAAAAATAATACTTTCATGTTAAACTCCTCAAATAGTATTCAATCTAAGAATATTACAAAAAATCGCTAATTGCAATAATTTAATAAAATTTCCTATTTTACCTATATATTCTTAAAATCTATTTCTCACTTTATATAGAATAGAACGCACAAACTGAGCTGATGAGTCAATAATAGATCTTATACCTTGACCAATACGCTGCAAAAAAGTTAGTTGCTGCTCGGGTACGTGCACTTCTATTGATTCTAAGTTTAGCATAGGCTGCATTGGTACTGGTGCTTGTTTTATTTGCGGTATTGGTTGTTCTACTTTTATTGGTTGTGTTGGCATTGCTGCAGGTGGAATTACGGGTTGCTCTACAGTCGCTGATGGTTTTATTTGTTTTAATTTCTGCGCTGCTGCAATTTTAGCTGCTGAAAATGCAGACTGTGTATATTTAGGTATAGACGCTATTGCCGATACTGCTTGAGTTACTTTCTCTTTTGTTGTTCCTGCATAAAATAATGCCTTTTGTTTGGCGGATAAGCAATTGAAAATTTGATTGCGCAGCATCGGTATACCGGCAGAAAGCCTCAATAATGCCGTTATATCTGATACGTTATTATTATC
>DASZEX010000013.1:0-15584 GCA_035940365.1 Candidatus Babeliales bacterium
TACCCGACACCGCAGCCCCGCCAATTTTCTTTGCCATGTTTTATCTACTCTTATCGCATATTTTTTCAGACCTACCAAACCTTCAATTGCACGATCTGGAATCCCTATCGAAGGTTTTGTTTAAAATCGAACTCGCGTTAATAAAACAATCTTACGGATTAGAGGAGGCATATGGAAAGGATACAATTAACAATGAAGGAAATCAAAAGGTTAGAACTACTTGAAGAGAAAAAGCATCTACAAATGGACCAATTAATTATTATGTATGTAACTCACCAAAATCTAAAAGATCCTGATATGCCGAATGTACTTTCATTGCCTTATAGTCTAAGCCAAATGCCAATGCCGCTTTCTTTAAAAAAGCTGCATTATGAGCCCTTACCTTTTTATAACTCTCTATACCTCTACGTAATAATACTGCTATTTCATTGGGACAACGTTGAGCCAAATCTATTGGCAAAAACCCTTTATTATTAGATATAGTAACATCGGCTTTTTGTAATAATAAAGTACGTACAATATTTGTATAACGAGGTATATCAATATCTGCTTTTATTGACTTTGCAACTACTATATGTAATGGAGTATTACCTTGGTTATCCTTGTAATTTATACAATATGGAGGATATTTCTCTAATGCCAACAGCAGTACATTAACAATGTTTTCTGTTCCGGTAACTGCTATATGTAAAGGGAGTTTTCCTTGTTTATCCGCAATTGCACATGATGCCCCAGCATCGAGCAAAAAAGAAACCATATGCTTTCTTCCATTATATACTGCATCATGCAGTGCGGTTTTACCTTCACTATTTTGCCTATCAAGACATGCATTACGTTGTACAAGTAAACGTGCATGTTGTACCAGTATTGATTCATTTGAAGTATAATTTCCTTGAGCTGCTTTATGCAATGGAGTATCTCCATTATAATTCTGTATATTTATGCATGATCCGGCATAATCTAATAGCATCTTCAATACATCATGAGCATCTTGGCTACCATGTTCTGCTGCATAATGTAATGGTAATGTACCTTGAACATCTGGTATTGATACTGATGCACGTTTTTCAAGTAAAAAAGCTATTGTTTTGTAATGCTTTTTTTCTATACAATAGACTAATCCCATAGCTGCAGCATTCAAAGGTGTTAAATGATAAAAATTATCCATTTGGTACTGTACAGTATTAAGTAAAGTAGGATTATGCATGTACGCTAGTTTTACTAACGGATATCTTCCATCATATGCATTTTTATGTATATTCAGTTGACGCTGAGCTTCAGGACATAATCGCACATTATCATGTATCAGTAAATCTACAAAATTATCATTTCGATGAATAGTATAATAGAGTATTGCTAAATCAAGAGGTGTATAACCTTCCTTGTTTTTCACTTTATCGATACTATCAGGACTAATAGTATGGAGAAAGGGAACAATAATAGATGATAACATAGGACACTGCACACCTATATGTATAGGCGTTTGCCCTTCATCATTTTGTGCTATTAACGATGCACCATGCTGCAATAATAGATATATTTTATTTTTTTCTGATTCATATGATTGTAAAAAACTTGGCTGAATACTATAAAGCAGTGTATGTAATGGCGTATTACCTTGCGAATCTTTTGCCTGTGCATACGCAACACCAAATTTTTCTAATAAATTATCTATATTGCGTACATTAGCAATATCATAATCAGAAAATGAAGTCTCTATGTGCATATCCATTGATTCAATTGCACCCAAATACAAAAGAATATATATAAAAAATAGTGCGAGATATTTGGACAAGGTTATTTCCCTTTTATTAATATTCTATTGTTTTGCATGCAATGTATAATAACCGTTATACAGTTAGATAGAAGTAATATAGTATTATAATGCTATATATTTATTTACTCAATATAGTAATCTCACCTTTTTTTACATTATTTTTCAAACTATATTTTTTGTCGGTTTTGCCAGTAAGACCTTTGAGTGGCCCACGTTGTGGATATACAGTAGCACCATCCCAATTTATATATATCGTCTTATTCAGAGGAAAGGTAACTTTTGCTAATACTTTTTTATTATTATCATAAATAGCAAGTTCGGTTTTTTTGGAAATATCTATAGTTTTATCATAAAACCTATCAGGCAAGATACCATCTGCCTCTGTCATTACTAATGCCTTAGCCGATTCCCACAAACCGCGGCCATTATTAATTTCAATCCAAATAGTTTTACTTGATTTATTATGTAAACTAAAATTTGGGTCAACAGCTATTATATTGTGTCCAAGTAATAATGTAATACTGGCCATACTATATGTCATTTTCATATACATCTCCTCATTATTTTTTATAGCACTTCACCTATCTTATTTTTATAATAGTATTTATATATATGAAAATACAATAATTTATTTCTTTTCTTGCTTTTGCTGCATTATATATGATACATAGATAAATATAACCAAAAAACCATATAGGAGAGAGTATGTTAAATTGGGTTATAACTTTTTTGGTACTATCTATCATTGCAGGTGTCTTTGGATTC
The DNA here is from genome assembly GCA_035940365.1 of Candidatus Babeliales bacterium. Taxonomy (GTDB): domain Bacteria; phylum Babelota; class Babeliae; order Babelales; family Vermiphilaceae; genus DASZEX01. The sequence goes on from DASZEX010000013.1 coordinate 2,543, forward strand.
ACTGGTATTGCTGCAGAAAGTGCATGGATTGCACGTATATTATTTTTAGTATTTTTAGTTTTGTTTGTTTTTTCATTAATATTTAGAGGTAAACCAGTACGATAAATATAGATTATACAAACATGTATAGAAATCTAAAAAGATCTGCACATTAAAAACATTGTCTGTGTATAATGTATATATTTTTATGCATCTTATACAATTTATTTTATATATATCCAATATATAGTATGTTAACCCGTGCTATTCGAACTCCTACACGGTCTACGTCTATATATAAACCTACTTTGCAATTTAGGCACAATGTATCTCAAAAATTATTATCGCCTATTTTGCGACGTACGCTTTATACACCTGGGCGACTTAAAGGTTTGTATGAACCACTTTCACCACAAGCAAGAGTGGTATCTCCAGTACATGGTGCTGCAAAATATTCATCCGGTGCATTACAACGTATGTATACTAGTGAATCTGATGCTCCTGCAGTCTTGCTGGTGAAAGAACTTTTTTATAAGCAAGAAACTCAATTTAAGCCTACTGCAAATAAATCAAAGCCTGCGTATTCATTAGATGCTTCTATACTTGGCCTTATATTGGGGGCACTTGAAACGAACAAATTTAATGATCAAAAGGTAAAACAATTTATTATAGATCAATGGCGAGCTGAACACACAGGAATTACCAGTGGTGCACGTTTATCTATTGAGAAAATCAATAACATACTTACTTTAATAGAAAAGACGTATCAGGAAGATAAAAATGAAGGCCGCTCTATTTTATTGGCATATTTGTATACAAAAGCAGATCCAACCAGTGATCATGATATGATTCATTACCTTTCAAGCCTTAGTTTGTATATGCCTATATTTAAAAGTGCGCAAGAAAAACTTAAGCACATTGCTATACAAGAAGAACATGCAACACTATTAAGTAAGATAAAAGCAAATATTAATAGTATAAAAGATTATTTTTTGGGCAAAAAAGAAGTATATACACCAAAAGAATATGCTGCTATACGAGAAACATTATTATCGCCTGAAGTGACAGAGAAAAGCAAAATCAACTTGGCATTGGAAGAAAATTTTGAGCAAACAGTAGCTGCTATACTTATGGAAAAACAACTATCTTCCGCATTCCCCCCAGAAGTTATGCAAGGTTGGGTTCAATATAAGAAACATCTTTTCTTCCCTGATTGTGTAGAAACTGCTATACGCGACTTTTTGAACTGTTTGTTATATGACCAAAAAACACAATCATTTGACTTGTCATTACTTCCCAAATCATTAGTTCTTGATAATGATTTTAAACAGTTTTATACAAAATATAATACGGTAGATACTGTTAATACTCAAAAAACAAGACAAGCTTTTCTGTATTTAATTGCAGCGATTCCGGGAGTTAGTTATGCCCATAGTGATTATAACCTTAAACCTGGAGACATTCTCCAAAACTTACCTATAATAATGAATAAATTTCTAGGAACTAATATACAAAACGTGAGTGAATTAGGTAAAGTTCTTTCAGATGAACATAGAACTATACAATGTACCTTAGAAAAAGTTGACGATACAACTAATAACATTATTATTTCCATACATACTCCTCATTTGACTCAGGAAATGCAATTATATTTCACGCCAGGACATGGACGAATTGAAATACCAGCAAGAGATCTACATCAGACAAAAGAATATTTTTTAAATCCAGTTGAACTTGCAAATAAATACGCGCTGAGCCAAGAAGCACAAACCTTGTTTAGTATTCAATCAAATGTGTATGCGGTAAGTAAAATATCTGATAAACAGCCACCATCAGCATTCTATAGTCTCAGGGCTAAAACTGACAGTGATAAATTTGATATAATTAATGAGATAGCTAGATTTCCGCACAATAAAGACCTAACAGACTATGCATATACATTATATAAAAGTATGAGTCCTGCAATTCAGATAAATACTGTTAATATGGTATATCGTATTGCGCCATTTAATCCAAAGTTTAATAATGCATATACTATTATTAAGCCTGAAAATGAAGTGCAAACAATCTCTCTTGTACAAGATATTCTTAAATATGCCAGTAATAATTCAGAGGCTGTAGAATATGCCTATACATTATTTAATTCGTTACCCGTCGGCATTAAAGTATCTAATATCTTAGGCTCTATACTAAAATCTGGCGTATGGGAGACTAATAAAAATTTTGAAAATTTTTGTTTAGAGTATCTTAAGTATACAATTAGTGTTGCTGAAATAATTGGATTTCTTACTCCTGATTTTGTAAAAAAATTACATGCAAAATTACCGGTAGATCAACAGAAAAATCTTTTGCTCTTTGTTCTTGGTACATTGGGAAACAAAGCAGATTTAATAAGTATAACAAATACATTAATACATTTGGGTAGTGATATACATGCACAAGAAGAAAAAACTCATGTAACACCATTATTATATGCAATAAAAAAAGGAAATGTTCCCATTATTGAAACACTTATACAACATGGTGCATCTGTAAACCAAGTACATGAGGTTAATACAAATTTTGCAGGTTGGAATTTTGATTTAACATTACCAAAGCAGCAAACCCCAATTGATACCGCAATTATTGTTGGATCTGAACAAGCATTAAAGACACTTTTGCAGCATGGTGCCAACCCTAATCAAACTAATGCAACAACGCAATTTCCTGCTACTATAACTCCATTAATTTTAACCGCGCAGATAGAGCAATTAGCAAATAGATCTCCCGTTAATTTAGCAAAATTACTATTGGAACAGGGGGCTGATCCTAATGTAGGTATAATGGTAGATAGAAAAAAATTTGTTACACCTCTTTTTGCTGCGATTAATAAAAGAAATCCGGAAATGGTCGATTTATTAATACAATATGGCGCAAAACTTACTATGGTTAATGAAAATGGTAATAATGCACTAGAACAAGCTATATATGATAACAAGCATCTAAATAAAGAAGATAAATCAGTTCAAATTCGGTATGATTTTCAGGGAAACATCAAAAGTATGCGCTCGCCAGAACTTGAAAAAATTATTGAGTTACTCACTAATGCAGAAGCAAAAACAAATATCACAAACGAATAAAAGATATGCTATATTCGTGCAAGCGTATTATACTTCTTGTACTACTTCATGTGGGGATTTATCATAGCGTAATCCCAAAAAGGCAGGATGACGTAGTTTATTGTCGCGCGTCCATTCAGTAAATCTAACTTCGCAAACTAATGCTGGCTTAACCCAACAAATAGCAGATGATGTATCATCATAATCTGAAAAAGGTGTACGAGCAGAACGTACACTATCTAACTTTTTTTTTAGACCTATCAGCATTTCTTCATCAAAACCAGTCCCCACTTTACCTGCATATATTAATTTATTATTTTTATAAAATCCCAATAATAGCGCCCCAAATCCTACACGAGAATGGCGCGGTTGTGTATAACCGCCAATAACAAATTCCTGTTCATTTATACATTTAAATTTAAGCCATAAGCCCGAACGTTCTTGCACATACGTACTATCGGCTTTTTTTGCAATAATACCCTCCCATCCTTTGGCACATGCCTGTTTAAAATATTTCTCACCATATTTCATATGATGAACGGTATAACGAATTGGTGTTTTGTATATCATTATTTTTTTTAATATCATTTTGCGAGTAAGTAATGGCAACATAGTAAGGGCATAACCAGCAAAATACAATATATCAAATACATAGTAATACACCTTTACCCGAGTAGCCCGTGCACGAGTAGGGTTTTCAATACCAAAACGTGCTTGTAATTTGGCAAAACTAGTATTGTGCCCTTCAAATGCGACCAATTCACCATCTAAAATAGCATCTTCCATATCTATTACATCAAATGCAGAAACTATTTCAGGATAGCTTTCATTCAATATATTATTATTACGCGATTTTAATGTACTATGCTTTCCTTTTTTAAATAATAACCCACGTACGCCATCTAACTTACGCTCAAATAACCATGCGGGATCAGAAAAATATTCATGGGTCAATTTAGCAAGCATGGGATGCATAAACGATGGCATTTTTATTTTCTTGAGTACTATTTTTTCTTCTGGTAATAAATCTTGCAAAATAGGATGCATAGGTTTCCTTATTACATAAGAGGTTGTTTTGATTTTGTGTACCTTATTATGATGTATCAAGGTGGTAGATATTGGAAAGATATTTGGATATACAAACAGTATGTAAATATAAAAAGCGAGAAATACTATGAAAATGATTTGGTCTGGCTCTATTTCATTTGGACTCATTAATATCCCTATAAAATTATATCCAGCAATACAAGAGCATACATTTGGTTTTAAAGTGTTGTGCGGAAAATGTCATAATCCTTTGGCATATCGTCACTGGTGTACTCATTGCAAAAAAGAAGTCGCATGGGAAAACACGGTAAAGGGATTTCAACAGGAAGATGGTAGTTTTATTGTTTTGACCAAAGAACAAATTAAGGCACTCAGGTCTGCCAAAACAAGCACGATTGATATTAAAGAATTTGTAGATCAGGAAGCAATCAAAACGGTATACATCAATGGCCATTATTATATGGTCCCTGCAAAAAAAGAAATTAAGGCATTTTTTTTATTTTTTAAAGCCCTCAAAAAAGCAAATAAAGTAGCTATTGGTACCTTTGTAATGCATGAAAAAGAACATGTTGTTGCTATTACACCCTATGAAAACACATTACTGCTTAATACATTACACTATGCATATGAAATACGATCTCTTGATACAATACAAGCCGAACTGGAATCAAAAACAAAAGTTGATACAGAAGAATTAAAACTTGCCCAACAACTCATTAACCAATTATCTCATAAAGTATTTAATATAGGTAAATATAAAGATACCTTTATTGCACGGCTCAAAAAAGAACTTTCTGCATTGAAAAAAGGCAAAAAAGTTAAAAAACCAAAACCAACTAAACGTACTGCAGCAAAAAAGAAAAGTTTGGTTGATACATTACGTGCAAGCGTGCATCAAGAAGAAGCACGGGCATAATATAATTATAATGATTTATTAACTATTAATTTCTGAAATAATAAGTTCTTTGTTGTCTAAATAAATTCCTTTGAGGAAATTAATAGCCTCACTGCGGGTTGATACCTGCGTAGGACAACATTCCTGGGCCATATGAAGCATATTAATTAAAGTAATTGTAGCACGTAATTGATTATCTTTTTGCAACATTTCTTTTGCGCGTTCCTGCCACCGTTTTGGTTTATTATCTTTATTTTTTTTGTCTTTTTCTTTGCATGATGTATCAATAGTACCATTAGGTTTTATACTATTGGGTAACTTATTTTCGCTGCCATAAAATTTAGTAAACCATTGCATTTGTTTACTGGGTGGGAAGCTACGTTCAATCTCAAAATCCGGTTTTATACCAGTACCTTGTATGGTTTGACCATTGGGCAAATAATATAAATAAATGGTAATTTTGACCGCAGAATTATTGCTGACAGGTATAATTTCTTGTACTGAACCTTTGCCAAATGTTTGTGTACCTATCAAAAATACTTTTGGATTTCTTTTACTTTTTTTCTCTATCTGTTGTGAATGCATATGCAAACAACCTGCCAAAATTTCAGCTGCAGATGCGGTATAATTATTAATCAAAATAAAAATGGGAATATCAGGAGAAACAATAGGAGTTGTGCGTGTATGATATTTTTCTATAATATTGCCATCTTTATCTTTGGTAAATGCTACCAATGATCCTTTATCAACAAAAAATCCGCAAATATCAACTACGGCATCCAACAAACCGCCTGAATTATTGCGCAAATCAAGAATGAGTCCTCGATAATCATGCTTTTTACCTTTTTCCAAAAGATTTTTAACCTGGTCAATAGCATTCTTACTAAATACACTCAACGAAACATAATAGATATCATGGTCTTCCAGATGGAAACTCAATGTACTTTGTTCTTTGACTACATCGCGTTCAATAGTAAATTCAAGCAAATCAGTCTGACCTTCACGTAATATTTTCAAATGAACTTTTGTTTTGCGTTCACCTTTAATTTTGGCAATGATCTCCTCAGTTGCCATACCTTCAAGTATACCATCATCAACTTCAATAATTTTGTCACCTGGTTCTATACCTGCTTTTTCTGCTGGCCCATCCTGAATAACATCCACAACTACTAAAAATTTATCTTTTGTTTTACGTGTATTATCAATAACAATACCAATACCAAAAAACTCACCACTGGTACTTTCAAGCATTCGGGTATACGTTTCTGGATCCAAAAATGCAGAATGAGGATCTAAATGATTTAAAAATTCATTGATAGCTTTAACCATTCCTTTTTTTGGTTTATTAATTTGATAATGTTTACTTTTGACCAGTTGCATTACTTCCGCCCATGTACGAGACCAATCAAACACTACCTCGTCAAAAGGCTGTTCTGCCTCTTTTTCTTCTTTGCATGTTGATTCCTGAGAAGCTTCAAATTCTTCATTACTAATACTACAAATACTAAAAAGAATTAATACACAGATACAAAGGTGAAACAACTTCATATCTACATTCCTTTTTATAGGACTATTATGATATTCTCTTTTTGTACTGTACTATTGTTTATATATACTATGCAATGTTATGGTCTATAGAGAGGTAAATATCTATGGCTAAAAGTATTATATATTCTTGCATAGTACTAACACAAATAGCATTCTTTTGCTATGTAAGTATATATGGCAAAAAGGGTTGGCTTGCTCTTGCAAAACTCAAACAAGACATACATGTAATTACTTTCAACAAAGAAAAAAAAGAAGAACAAATACAAGAACTAAAACAATTAATTACGCGATCAACTGATTCTTTTTACAAAGAAAAAATTGCACGTGAACAACTACAAATGGCGCGGCCTGGCGACCAAATTTATTATTTAGTAAAAAATTAATTATAATTCTGCATGATTTTTTGTTAATTGAATATTGTCCCGTTTCCATACAGTTTCATATATTGATGCAGGAAGAGCAATAGTATTATTTTGATCACCAATAATAGGAGACTTAACCATAGGATATTGATGTTGACTATCAAATGTACTTGCCATCAAAATTGTTAATAATTCTTTTTTTGAAATATAAATACGATCTTCATCAGAAGCGTCATAACGCAAATGAGCTCCACCCTGTAATTTTCTATTTTCATTTACAGGTACATATTCCATCATCTGTTTTTTTATCTCTTTAGGCGTATTAGATTGTTGTATAATTTCAACCTGTTTTTGCATATATGGTTGTACATCAATAAATTGCTTGCGAATATTAAGTCCATATTGGTTTTTATATTCTTGTATTTCTTGCATAGTTGGCTCTATATTTTTTTTAGCTATAACAGAATACAACGCTTTTGGTCCTTTAGTTATAATGGTAGTTGATAAATCAATAAAACCATTTACTCTTTCATCAAATGTTTTTGTTGACCCTTTTCCACACATATTTGCATAACTTTCTTTCACGATCCAAGAAAAAAGAGTAATATCACAATTATATCTAGACCATTTAGCTAAACGATTTTTTTCACATAGAATATATGGTTTTAATATAATATTCATATTTTTATTTGCTTCACGTGCAAAATCAGCAACAACTGGATCTACTATAATATTTGATTCATTACTTGCCTTTTCAATATCAGGTAAAGTAATAGTACACCGCTTCCAGATAGGTTGCATAGCACTTGCATTAATTGCAAATAGAGAAATAGAAATTAAAATTCTTGCACTTTTCATGTTTAACCCCATTTGTATATTGTTTTATGTGTAATTATACTTTAAAATACAAAAAAATCAATATAAAAAACTATTGACGTTTGTATTACAAATACGTTATGGTAAACTCTATTATATACCTAAAAGGAAATAGTACTATGGCATATAAATTACCAGCATTACCTTATAGCTATGATGCACTTGAACCTTATATCGATGCCAAAACTATGGAAATTCATTATACAAAGCATCATCAGGGCTATATCGATAAAGTTAATGCAGCACTAGAAGGTCATAGCAATTTACAGCATCAAACTGTTGATGTACTTCTTGCAGATCTAAATCGCATTCCTGAGTCTATTCGTACTACAATACGCAATAATGGAGGCGGCCATTATAATCATGCATTCTTTTGGCCACTTATGAAAAAAAATGGTGGTGGTGAACCAAAAGGACATATTGGCGCTGCAATTAAACAATTTTTTGGTGATTTTGCAACATTTCAAGAACAATTTAATACTGCTGCAAAAGGCGTATTTGGCAGTGGATGGGCATGGTTAGTTATTGATAAGCAAAATATATTAAAAATTATCAGCACACCAAATCAAGACTGTCCTATTTCACAAGGATTCAAACCTATTATGGGGCTTGATGTTTGGGAACATGCCTATTATTTGCTCTATCAAAACCGTCGGCCAGATTATATTAATGCCTGGTGGCATGTACTTAATTGGCAGCATATAGAAGATAATTACAACACTATGCTGGAATAATTTTTTATCTATTTTATTTTACCAAATAACCATAGTGTACCCATCCATGCAATAAAATGTATATATGTTATTTCTATATAATTGGGCATGTGCCAGAGGTACTGTTGTATATAAGAATTAATGCATATAAATAACACATATGTACAATAAGGTATTATCCATTTTTTATAAATAAAATGGTGCATGCAATATGCTAGACAAGTAACTATAGCCAAGGGTATTAATTGTACACCAAAAAAACCATGCGTATATACTGAAGCTACACCGATAAGAAATGCTATATACATAAGCAAAATATACGATGCATACGTACATATAACACAATACCATATAATAAGCAGAGGTATTTGATAGGTCGTATAGGAAAAATATTGAAATCCGTCAACAAAAAAAAATAACAGAGCGCCGATATATGATAGTAAAAACATAACAGGTTTGCTTGTTTGCTTTATCATTATAGTTTAGATTTATTGATGTATATTTTTGTATAATACCAAAAATCTAATAAATTGTTGCCTACATAAAAAAGCGGGAGGCAAAAATGCCTCCCCATATTACTGGTTTATTCCATATACGTTGCTGTTTGTTCTTCTGGTACGTTTGCTTCTCCACTTTTTCCTTCAAATTTCATTAAATCATTCGCATGTTTATCAAATAATTTTTGCGCTTTTTCATATTCTTCATTAATAAGATTATGCCATGCTTTTTGATTCTTTTTACATAATGCAATTGAACTGGTAAGTTTTTCTTTCATATGTGCATCTTTTGCTGCTTGTGAGCAGTCAGTATATTTTGCTACTTTTGCAATATGTTCGTTCATGAAGTTGGTCATATCAGATACCTCATCTTTCATTAATTGAACTTTTTTCTTTTTGCATTCAAGCATATGATTCAACCAATCATGCTTATGATTTTTTTTCATTTTATTGAATTCAATCAATTGCTCAGATGGTGATTTTGCATATACTGACACAACACAAAGTATACCCATACCTACCATGAATATTTTTTTCATGATAACCTCCATTTTATTAAAAATATATATAATAGATAACCTCTCTTTTATAGCTATACCATAATAGTGTATATACATGCAATAGTTTACTGCAAATTGAAAATATTTAATTATAATTATTGACTTATAAAAGAATTTTTTATTATTATATAATTGAATAATGGAACATGTATCGAATGTATTATTCGTTATACTAATATGCGAATTGTACCAGGTTCATTGCTATTACGTACTATTCGCCCTGTTTTTTCATCTACAATAACTTCTTTGAGTGTTGGATCAAAGATAAAATTGGTACGAACCTGAGGCACTTCTTTATTAAATGCAAGCCAGATAGGAAACGCTGTATGTATAGGAAAAACATTATTACCCATTGGCCGATTATCATCACATCCGATATAAACACCAGTAGTCAAGTTAGGCGTTGAACCCATAAACCAACACGTACACCAATCGTCAGTAGTACCTGTTTTATATAAAGCTTCAACACTAATCCATTGTGGATATCGTTTACGCAAGCGATCAATGCCAAGCATTAATACCCGTGCAATTTGCCCACTAATATATGCATCAAAAATACGTTCCGGCTGTTGTTTTGGTTTTCTCCAGATTGTATTACCTACCGTATCTTTGATTGATAGTATACTATATGGCTTTACATATAAACCATTATTGGCGAATATATTAAACATACCTACCACTGATAGTAATGGAGCATCAATGCATCCCAGAGCAAGAGATGGATATGGCGCTATATCATGTGCAATATGGCAACGCTTTGCCAAATCAATAACAGGTTGTATACCAACATCAAGAAGCGTTTTGAGCGCAACAATATTATTTGATCGGGATAAGGCATATGCCAATGTCATTTGGCCTCTATAATCACGCGAATAATTACGTGGAGACCAGATAGTACCATCTGCTTGAGTGAGCGAAAATGGATCATCAATTGCAGTATCATTGCATTTTTTACCCGCTTGCAATGCTGCTGCATAAATTAATACTTTGAAAGTGGAACCTATTTGACGACGTGCTAAACAAACACGATCATATTTTGAATCTACAAAACTATAACCGCCCACATATGCTTTTATTGCTCCACTTGCTATATCAATAGAAAGCATACCACCATCAAATGGTTTATTACGTTCTATGCGTAATGTTTCTATTTGTTTGGTAAATGCATGTTGTGCAGCAATTTGCATATCTATATTAATGGTGGTATAGATACGTAGACCTTCAGTATAGAGCGCTTTTTTTCCTACCATCTTTTCCAATTGTATACGCAATGATTCTTTTAAATGGGGTGCAATAATATCCTCTTGTTTTGCCGTAATTGACAATGGCACAGCACATGCAGTTTCATATTCTTCTTTGGTAATAAATCCTAATTTGTGCATAGATCCCAAAATAATATTACGCCTGCGTTCTGCCGATGCAGGATACAATAGCGGGCAATAGCGATTTGGCGCACAAATAATAGCTGCCAATGTTGCTGATTCATGAATATCCAGCTCACGTACTGATTTACCCCAAAATCTTTGACTAGCTGCTTCAACACCATAAATACCGCAACCAAAATAAATATGATTTAAATATGTTTGCAAAATATGTTCTTTGGTAAATTGTTGCTCAACCAAAATGGCACACATTTGTTCTTTTATTTTACGTATAAAGGTTTTTTGTGCATCAAGAAATAATAACCGCACCAGCTGTTGGGTAATAGTGCTGGCACCTTGAGCACGTCTTCCTGACATAATATTAACTAATATTGATCGCATTACACCACGCCAGGATATGCCATGATGTTCAAAAAAATGCCAATCTTCTGCTGCAATAAATGCCTGTATAACTTGTGAAGGCATTTCTGCAAATGTAATTGGTTCACGTTTATCAAGTGCAAATCTGGCCCACTCGCGACCTTGATCATCAAGCAATAAAGATGGTTGTGATATATTTCGTTCTAATCGGCTAAAATCAATGGCATGATGATGAAAAACATAAAAGCAAATGCCACAGAATAATGCTCCAACCAAAAACAATGAACAACATAGGTATTTAATTATAGTGAAACATATAGTGCCATCCTTCATGCCGTCAGTATAACACAGATATCAACAATAATTAGAATAAAAAATCCTGTATAGACCAAGAACTTTTTCTATTGTTCTATAATTATATTAATCATTAGAAAATAACCAGAAGCACATTTGTTTGGCATATATTAATGGATTAAAATATGATATTGGTTTTTGTTCGATAGCATTTATAAATAATTTATTATTTATAATTTTACAGGCACTACATCCATCATATGTATATGTATAGCCATTGAATAGGATACTGTCAGCTTTAGCTTCTACCGTTGATTTTCCTTTATATAGATTAATGATACCTTGTAATAACACGCAAGTTCCATTTTGATTATAATCTACAGAACCTTTTGATTTTATTTTAATGAATCTCTTAGATTCTACGCGATACTTATCCCAATATTGCGCATTTGCTTGATCACAAGCGTGAACCCACATAGTAGATAAACCAATTATACATATCAATATTTGTATATTTTTCATAAAAATCTTTCACTATATAGCAGAGCTATGTTTCCCTCTAATAATAACATGTTAGTAAAAAAATCAAAACACTATAATGTACATCAAAAGTATTTTTAATCTTTTGATAGAAGCAAATGACCTAACTGTTTTGCATATTTTATGGGATTACATAATGCAATTGGCTTTTGTTCAATACCTTTATGTAGTAACTTTTTGCCATAAATTTCCATCAATGATATGCCATCATATTTGTATTTGTATCCATTAAGTACTATATAATGAGAGCATGATTTTAATGCAATTTTGCCTTTATACAAATTAACACACCCTTTAAATACTGCTTGCGTACCAGACTTATTATAAATAACCTTATTTATATGAGAATATTCTTTAGTATATACTTCTGGATCTTGGCTTAACTTATCTAAAACCTTTTGATCTATTATAGTATTTAAACGGTGCATATCACCGCTGTAACTTATAGATACATACATGCCAATAAGGCTTATTGCTAGAATATTTTTCATACTAAATCCCTTTTTTGATGATTCATATACGACTCTTTGTGCATCCTAGTATCAAAGTGATATCTATGCAAGTTTTTTATTTTGCTATGTATTCAATATAAAGAACCTACCCAAGTAATTTACCCCATACACCGCTAAAATATTCCCATTTTTCATGCAATTTGGCCGCATTAATGTAATTAATAGAATTTATTTAAAAATAATATTGAGTTATTGTATATATTATTTTATTAAAACTATTGCATATAGAATATTGCAGATGATACTATTAAGGTAAGTTTATTACTTTAATAGCTTAAATAGCCTAAATGGAGGAACCAATGAAGGTTTTATATACTATATTTTCCCTTTTATGTATTACTAGTAGCTTATATGCACCACTATCAGCCAGCTGGTTGAG
>DASZEX010000014.1:0-5077 GCA_035940365.1 Candidatus Babeliales bacterium
GCGATTTTAAATATTTTTCAAATGCAAGTGCTTTTAGTTTATCATTAAAACTACAATAAAATATTAATATCCAAGGACACCAATTTTTTGTATAGACTGATCCATGTTCATTATGTTTTTTAATTCTTTCATGTACATGTAATGTATATCCAATATAAATCTTATCGGGATAATTAATTGATTTAATTATATATACATAATACATAGTCCGTCTTCGCTTTTTAATTACATATTCATTTTACATATAAATGAAGCTACGCCGGACAGGCTTCGCATTGTTCTTATTATTATTTAATTCAATGTTATATTTCTCTTACTGGCTGTGCCAGGCGAAGCTCAACAGAGCGAAGCCTGGTGGAGGCGATGGGAATCGAACCCATGTCCGCATTATATTGGATTTTAAGTACTCCATGCTTAGTCTTTGTTTATACAGTTATATCACCGCAAAGACACGGTAGAATATATCTGGCAGCTTTGTTGTACTCATGTAGGGCTACAGAGCCACTGAACCTACCCTATGAGTTCTATTTCTTGTTATACGAGATAGGTATGCGTATAGAAAACGCACGGTCTATCAAGTTCCACTAGCAACTTGCTAGTGGAAGGGCAGAATTAAATTCGCCGTTTATTGTTTTGTTTGACTGTTTGTTTAACGAGCACGCAGACAACGCTCGGCATGCACCCAAAACGCACTATAACCCGTCGAAGCCAGTGCGCCCCCAATTTGATTGAGATTTCAAAGGATTAGATATTGCTGATTAGATCAGTATATATATGATAGCATAAACATTTCCAATTGTCAATGACAAACGTATGTGTTGATCGAATCATTAATAGTATTTTATGATAGCTCCGACAATCTTTTTTTGATTAATATTCGAATTTTTGTTTTTAATAATACCGTGGCCACTTTTTATATCTATAGTTCCCTTTATGATGCAATTTTCAAGAATTATGGTTGCCGGATGATTTGCTTTATCGATCACGGTTATATTATTGACTATGCAATTTTTTAGTACTATCTTGGTTGTTTTTGCCGTAATTGATTGATCAAATTCACAATCAATAGCATCTAAATAACCTACAATATCAAGATTATTATGATAAATCATACCTTCTGTCCATAAACCGCCTTGAATAATAACGGAGCCATCTACTGAATGTTTTTTGCCTTTGATTGTTGTTGGTCCACATACTGTTATTCCATTTTTAATATTTGTATTGTTAACAGTGCATGGTCCTTGTACTGATATATGTTCTTCAATTATACAAGTATCCAAATCCAAAGGGCCAGAATGTTTAGTTATTGTAATTTTTTGATGTGAAATTTGTTTTGGACCTAGTGATGCTGAAACCTTATATTCTTCTGAGGAACCTTTATAGTTATAATATTTATTGGACCAAGTGTCAGGATCAGCAAGTTTACACACTTCTTCAGGTATAAATGGTTGAACCCAAGCTGGAATTTGACAATCGGCGCATTGTTTGAAAGTAGTAACTGCCAAAACACCAATAACTAATGATACATATATAATTCGAATCATATAATTCAAAGCCCAATAATCAATAATTTTTTATTCTTTTTCTTTTGCATAAGCTATAAAACGAAACAATTGCCAGGAATCACCATATGGTTTAAATATATCCATACCAACTTCTTTTGTTGTTTTTATAATTTTATTAGTTTCTGCATCAATGATATCTAAAATCCATACAATACGCACTATAGCCATGGTATTACTACACAAGATTTCTTTTATATCATAGCTATAATTATAGCGCACTTCATCATCGCTAAAATCTTTTAATATACCTGCGCGTATATCTTTATAGGTACGTTCGCAGTCTACCTGTTGAACATTTGCAATAACATCAGGAGCAAATATGCGCATTGTCATATCAATGTCCTTATTGGTATAACCTTGCACAAACTCATCAAGGCTTTTTCTAATATATGTTTCAGTATTATATATTGCCAAACATTGTATACCAAATAATACACTAATAGTTGCTAAAGATATGGCACTTAATAATTTTGTATGGATATTCATTGCATAACCTCATTTATTTTTTTTAAACACTATTAGTTAAATTTTATCAAAAAAGTAAAAAAACTGTCAAGTATTGAATTAGTGTACACTTTTTAGTTCACGGCGGGTTTTGTTTTCTATATCATGCTCTTTGAGAGATTAGATCAGTATATATATGATAGCATAAACATTTCCAATTGTCAAAGACAAACTAGAAGCCTTATAGGGGGAAATCGTATAGATTATATCTTTTCCGGATAGGTAATAAAGCGATATAATTGCCATTCGTTGTTTCTATATTTAAATATATCCATACCAACTTCTTGTTTCATTTTAATAACAGCATTGCGTTTTGGGTCAAATACAGACGATTTCCATATAACGCGTACGATTGCTATAGTATCGGTACATTCTATTTCTTTGATTATATATCTATAAGAATATTCTAATTCACTATCGGCAAAATCTTTTAATATGCTATTTTTTATATCTTGATATGTCTGTTCACTAGGAGCTTGTTGAACATTTGCAATAACATCTGGTGCAAATATACTCATGGTCATTTCAATATTTTTATCTATGTATCCTTTCACAAATGTATCAAATTTTTGTCTGATTTGTGATTCAGCTTTGCACATGCCAAATGATTGCGTGTTTAATAATAGATTAAAACTTACTACAGATATAGTAATCAACAATGAAACTGTATACTTATTCATGAATAACCTCTCTGATTATTAAATATATTTCTATTATAGATATTATCAAAAAGAGAATAAAGAGGTCAAGTATTTAATAGCCACCTTTTAGCTCACGTCGAGTTTGCCGGGCTATATCACGTTCTTTGATGGTTTCTTTTTTGCCGTGTATTTTTTTATGCTTGCAAATGCCAATTTCAACTTTTACTTTATTTTTATCATTAAAATATATGCTGAGTGGCACCAAAGTAACCCCTTTTTGTGCAATAGTGCCAATAAGTCTTTTTAATTGGCGTTTATGTACTAGTAGTTTGCGGCTGCGGCGTGCTTGTTCTTCGCTTTTTATATATGCTTTTTCATAGGGGGTAATATGAGCATTAATCATAAACAATTCACCATCGTGTACCGTCGCAAATGTGCCGGTCAAATTTACTTTGCCAGCGCGCAGTGATTTTACTTCATCACCGGTCAGTACTATACCTGCCTCTATAGTCTCTACAATTTCATAATCAAAAAAGGCTTTTTTATTTTTAGTTATCAACTTCATAGAAAAAACATATCGCGGTTTGAAAAGATACAATCTATAGAGTATTATAACAAAGAATATACTATTTTATAATGCATTAATAGTCAGCGTGAGGTATTATGAAAATTTTTATTGTCCTACTTTGTTGTATAGCAGCTAATATATACTGTTCACCAATTGGTTTACTTATTGGCAAAATTGTATTCCCGTTATCTCAGGCACTTACGTATGAATTGACCTATGGTGGCCAAAAAATAACTACTGAGATAGATGGAAGTACACTTATATTTCGTATGCCTATAAATAAACATCAGCAAAGCTTTTTTCTTCTTTTCATTGAAGATTTTGATAATGTATATAAAATTGGTGAATCAGCAATAGAACAAAAAACAGTTGATTATCAGATAGCGCGCGCTGGTATATTGTATCATTTTTTTGAATTACAAAAAGATAATGATGCTTGGATAGTCGCTCCGCAATTACTTCCTGATAATGGCAGAATTCCTGATAATACTATTATTGTTCGTTGTCCTGCAGATTACCTCAAAAGTATTGAGGGTGGGTCTTATTATCAACTACCGACAATTGTATTAAAAGATAACATTATTGAGCTTGCTGGTTCTGAGGAACAATTACAGGAAAAATCAGTAGCCTTGCATATGGCATCACTTGATATTGCGCCATTTTATGAACCAATGAAAGAAACAAAGAAGCTTTCTGGTAATCGTATTTTAATAGTGCCAACGGCATAATTATGAATAGTACACATATTTTAGGCATAGAAACATCATGTGATGAGACGGCAGCTGCGGTATACCATCAAGAAAAAGGATTACTTTCTAATTGTATATTTTCTCAAGCAGTAACCCATCAATATGCAGGAGGAGTTATTCCTGAAGTTGCTTCTCGTGAGCAACTAGAAAAAATAGCTCCCATTATTGCTTCAGCGCTACAACAAGCACATAGTACGTTAGCTGATATTGATGTTATTGCTGTTACTAATAAGCCGGGATTGCCAGGTTCATTATTAGTTGGCTTATGTTTTGCAAAGGCGCTAGCATTTGCTGCACAAAAAGCTATTATTGGCATAAATCATTTGGAAGGCCATACATTTTCTCCATTTCTGGAATATAATGTACCATTTCCACATGTGTGCATTACTGCATCAGGAGGTCATACTTCACTGAATTTGGTGCGCGGCTTTGGAGATTATGTAACATTGGCTGATACACGGGATGATGCGGCTGGTGAAGCATTTGATAAAATTGCCAAATTAATGCAGTTGCCTTATCCTGGTGGACCGGTACTAGAAAAACTTGCAGCAGAAAATAGTTTTGCTGATACACGTCATTATCCTCGCGGCAAGCGGAGTGATACATTAGACTTTAGTTTTTCTGGACTCAAAACTGCAGTATTATATGATTTAGTACGCCAGAATGCATATAGTTTAGAACAAAAAGAATTCCTAAAACCAAATGATCATGCCCTTATACGTGAGGTTGCCGCGTCATTACATGTATGTATTGCTGATATTTTTATAGATAAACTTGAACGCGCATTGGCTATGCACCCAGAAGTGCAAGCAATTACCTTTGTGGGTGGCGTTGCATGTAATAAATATATTGCACACCGTTTGCATATATTTGCACAATCGCGCAAGCTCCAATTTTATAAACCTTCCACACAATTTTGTACTGATAATGCTGCCATGATTGCTTTTGTAGGTTCATACAAAGCAAAGCATCATGAATTTAGCACGCTTGATCTTGATATTTTTCAATAATTTTCAATAAAATATTGTTTTATTCTCATCAAATATTCTA
>DASZEX010000015.1:0-2046 GCA_035940365.1 Candidatus Babeliales bacterium
CTTGATATTTTTCAATAATTTTCAATAAAATATTGTTTTATTCTCATCAAATATTCTAATATGAAATTAGATTTAATATTTGTATGAGGATAAGATTATGCTTATAGTGTCATATAGGGTAACCATTATTATACTCATAACTAATAATGTTATTTTTTGTATGGAAAAATCAGATTTTGATGAAAATTTATCACTATTCCACAAATTAGTACAAAAATCACAACAATTTGAAAAAGAAATATACGCATTTTCAACACAAAATAACAGAATTAATTTCATTGCAAAAGATAATAGTAATAAACAAGCTGAAATTGGTAGGCATGCACGTAATACGCATCCTATTATGCATCATAAAATTTTAACACTTATTGATGATTTTTTAATATACAAACAACAATTTGGAACAGAAAAAGAGAAAATTTTGTATGGTACAAAAAATAAATCACTAATGAATAGGCCACTATGGATTAAACGTGCATTTGAAAAACGGCCTTTGGCTTTCATATTTCCTTATGATAATTATCTGCTAAGAAATGGTAAATCAGGAGCTGATAAAGCTGATAAAAAAAAATTTGAATTAATAGGTACTAATAAAGAAAAAAAACCATTTGTTCTGGCAGATTATTTGTCATATGATGAAATGGCCATATCAGCACTTATTGGTGCATCCGTGCCAACATATTTTATTAATAATGGTGATAGAGAGAATATGGCACACATTGGAGAACCGGGTACCTATGAAGAACAAGGCATATATATAGCTTTAGTTGGTGCACGTTTTGAAAAAACCAATCTTATGGAACCAAAGTATATACTTATAACACCAGAAAAAAATACACAACAAAATGGTTATGGCATTAATCGTATCTATGAAGAAAATAACCCCTTGCGTATATGGTCTAAATTATATGGATTAAACTTTCCAACGTTTAATGAAGCAGCAAGTGATATGTCAGGCAGATATAAGCCTGTCCCCAAGGCAATTTATTCTGATAAACTTGAATGGTATTTTGACACTCTTGTCTATAAACGGCGTATGGAACTAACAATTTTACCATTTTTATTTGAAGCAGAAGCCTGTGCCAAGAAATACAATAAACAAGCATATGTACACGTTATTGGTGCTGGTCTTGGCGCTTGGGAACATAAAGGAGCATCTCAGAAGGAGCTCATGCTACAAGTTTATGCTGATATTATAAAACAAAATAAATTTCACCATATTTCAGATATTAATTTTAGCTGGTTCGCAAAAGATGATAATGAAATGAAAAAATTTGAGGAAATATTTCAAGAAGTAAGTGCTATAAAAATTCATTTTTCTAAACGCAAGACCGCAGATCCATTAAGCGGATCTGATAAAGGTAAATTACTTATAGCTAGTTATGCTTGGGATAGTAATGCATTTCCAGGCAATGAATATTGGATGAATGCTCTAAAAGCATCTGGTGATCCTGCAGCTGCATGTTGTTCAACTATTGCTGAACTTCAAAATCCATATATAAATGAAAACATGTTAAATCAAGTACAAACTTATGGGTCTGATCATTATTATGTATCATCAAAAGTATCAACCAAAGTATCACCTATAGAAAAGGTACAAAAAAAAGAAATTGTTGCATTGCCAGCTACGCCTATTATACAAACAAGTCTACCTGTTACATCTGAGGGGATGAAAATAATGGAAGCTCGAGAGAGGCTACGTTTACTACTTTTACAAGAACAACAGATGAAAAGAGGGTGGGGATTAGGGCATTACTTCGACAAACTTAAATCATACATATCATCATATACGCCAAACTGGTTTACACGCCAGCACCTATATACGGGAATTGCGGGTGTAGGTGTATTAGGTGGCGCATATGTATATTATAAATATTATGGCGCAAAAAAATAATAAACCTTCCGCACAATTTTGTACTGATAATGCTGCCATGATTGCTTTTGTAGGTTCATACAAAGCAAAGCATCATGAATTTAGCACGCTTGATCTTGATATTTTTCAATAATTTTCAATAAAATATTGTTTTATTCTCATCAAATATTCTA
>DASZEX010000016.1:0-2482 GCA_035940365.1 Candidatus Babeliales bacterium
TTCAGCATGGGAATTATACCAACTAAACAAGAACTTTATGCATCCTTTGCTTCACAGCAATCTTTCAACTTCAAGGGGGCTTATATGTTTTAAAAGTTTTTATACGTTTCGTGTCTTGACAAAGGGGGTCACTTTATTAAATTATATAGTTATTTGTCTATGATAACAAAAAATCTATTGATACACATTATATCTTATGTATATAATTCAACTTTTTTTGTACATTGCTTTTCAAGCATTTAATAAGCGATATGGGCAATCTTATTATCCATATACAGATCTTCTGGCTGAAAGTAATTCCTTATTGGCACAAGGCCAACCAAATCAAGACCATGTAGATACTTTTGTACGTGATACGTATGCTACTTTTGCCCCAAATGCTCAATTGACTTAGAGCCCACATAAGATATACTATTAGTATAATTATTAATATAGAGATGTTATTATGATAAAAAAATATAGTATATTATTCTGTATAGTAGTATCAGTTCATGCTTTTGGTATGGATATAGATAAAAAACCATCAGGCTATAACCCGTTTCAAAACCTAGCACATAATACTAAGTTTTATAAAAATTTTGTACTTAAAAACCGATTTGATCTTCAGTTTAGACAAGTTACAATAGCAAGACCTATTGCCGAAACAATGATTGATGCCATTCCTTTGATAGGTGCATTTGTTGCTGTAACTAAACTTACTGACAAGGCAATAGATACATTATCAACAAACCAAGAAACCAAACAATTTATTTCTTCAAGTTTGAATAATGCTCTAAAAACAAATCTAGGATATGCCGTTATTGATGCTATAAGACCTGCTGAAATTGGCAGTATACACGAAGCTGATCAAACAAAATTTTATATTATGACTAACAAATACACTTATCGCCATTGGGTACCCCATACATCTCCTGTTTGGAAAAATCTTTTTGGTGTTTCTACTCATATAGGGACTGATCTTTGTATACATGCAGCAAAACAAACTGAAGTTGGAAAAAAGATTCATGATACCATTGACAAACATGTTGATATTGCACCCGGCTCAATTGCTGCCATTGTCCAATTTATAGCTATAGGCTTAGTGCGCTATAGACTATTTGGGTAACAAATACTGAGATTTTTATAATTGTTCTTTTAGAATTCTCAGTGTATTAATAAACCCATACTGTCCCTTTGATTGCACGGTTAATTCTCCAGCTTGTATTGCACTTCTATATGTTTCCAAAATTGATTTCATAGCGCTTAATTGCACAAGCGTGTCCGTCTTTTCATTATTGAGTTTTTGCATTTCAGCAGTTAATGTATCTATGGCCTTATCTTTTCCTTGAAGTCTTTCTTGCAAACGCGTTATCATTAATTCTTGATTACGAATAATTTGTTCTTGCTTATCTTCAGTCTGCTCACATGAGTCTTTCACTGTATTAAACCCCTGCTCAAGTGATTCCTTGTACTGTTTTATCCCTTTATTTTGATATAAATACATACCTAAACTGCCTAAACCTGCAGCAAGAGCCAAGCCACCAATATATAATGCTTTTTTGGTATCAAACATATAATTATAAAACATTGCTGACATGTTGATGTGCGAAAATAATAATAAACCTGCCAAACTATAATATATTCTTGTTTTTTGTTGTATCATCTTCAAGTACCTATGTATTTTTTAAATCATATAGTTGTTTGTCTATGATAACATAGAATCTATTGATACGCATTATATCTTATGTATATAATTCAACTTTTTTTTGTAATAGAATACACTGCTGTGTAATTTCTTTATTTTGCTGCGTCAATGCATCAATTTCTTGTTGCTGTGCACGAGTTGTTTGATGCAATGCACTAATAGTATCTTGTGATTTATCATAATAGGCATGCCATAGGGTTGCTGTTTCTTGTAATGCCGCACAATCTTTTTTTAATTGTCTAACCTGCTTTGACCAAGCATATAATGTTTTGTCATGCGTCGCTTCAAACTCGGTTTGCATTTTATTAAATAAACCTTTGCCTAGTGCATGTTCTTTTTGAATTTCTTTTTTGCCAATGATATAGGCACATATGCCAGTAATGGTTACTCCTACTGCCAACCCGCCTAGCGCACTTATTATTGGTATACGATATTGCGATATATTGATCCATGATAGGGCATTACTTTCAGCATATGATATAGTTATAGATATACTCAATATAATACAAAAAGCGCTATTTAGCCTGAATCGATACATATTGTATCCAATGGTATAATACTATTAATAAAAATAGTCCATTTAATTATAGCTATTGCATAAAAAATTATGCAATAATACTTTTTATTTTGTTAATTAATGTTGATTTGAAATTTAGCAAATATAAAGTGACCCCCTTTGTCAAGACACGAAACGTATAAAAACTTTTAAAACATATAAGCCCCCTTGAAGTTGAAAGATTGCTGTGAAGCAAAGGATGCATAAAGTTCTTGTTTAGTTGGTATAATTCCCATGCTGAA
>DASZEX010000017.1:0-8695 GCA_035940365.1 Candidatus Babeliales bacterium
TTATATCGCATTTCGTTGATCAGGACGTTGTTTTTATGAATATATATTCTTTGTAAAATTTAACCGTTGCCGCCATGCCAATTACATCGACTAGATCACGTTATGAAGAAAGTGAAAAATTACAAAACTCAACAGAACCTAGGCAAAAATGTATAGTATTGGCTATTGAGTTTTATATATATTTAACGTGGTGTAGCTGGAACTTGTATAAAACATTCAACACGGTCGCCGACAATAAAATCAGTAAAGCCTTCTATCATAAAACCACATTCAAAGCCAGCAGCAACCTCTTTGACCGTACGTTTTTCGCGTTGTAGGCTTGCTATTTTACCTGAACCGATTTTATAGCCCTCACGCCAGACTGCCACAGAACCATCTTTTGAGAATTTTCCTTCAGTAACACGGCAACCCGCGATGGTTCCTACTCCTTTTATGTCAAATACTCTCAATACTTCTGCTTCACCTATCTTTTTACTTACCATTTCTTGCACACGTTTACTTTCTACGTATGCAGTTAGATATTCCAATAAAGTATAAATGACAGAAAATTGAGATATAGAAACACCACGTTGCTGAGCAAGTAACATTGCTTTAGTTTCTGGCTTGATATTAAAAACAATAATATGAGCGCCTGTATTATATGCAAGCTCTACATCACTTTCATTAACTAAACCAACACCAGACAAGACAATATGTATTCCCACAGGAGATGTTCGTGCTATTTTTTCTATAGATTCAAGTAATGCTTCGCGCGATGAGTTTGTATCGGTTTTAATTATAATATTAACGGCATCCGCTTGTCCTGCTCGTTGCGTAGTGGCAGTAGCTATATTTTGGTTACGCGCTCGTGCCTGGCGATATTCTTCTTTAGATACAACCGCAAAATAATCTCCAACTTCAGCCAATGCATCAAATCCCGCAACAGAAACTGGAATTGATGGTCCTACGTGAGACAGCAATATACCATACGAATTTATTAAAGATGTAATATGTCCTGTAACTTTTCCACAAATAAAGTAGTCACCTATTTTAATAGTACCGTAATAACCTATAATGGTCGCAATAGCGCCTCGCCCCTTATCAATTTTCGATTCCAATACATAGGCCTTACCTAAATCATGAGCGTTTGCACGAAGTTCCAGCAATTGTGCCTGTAATGCAACCATTTCCAATAAATTATCAACGCCCAAACCGGTTTTGGCTGAAATGGGTACACATACTATTTGACCGCCCCAATCTTCTGGCAAAAGGTCTTGTTGCGCAAGTTGACGCTTGATAATATCTAGGCGAGCCGGATCTGCTTTATCCATTTTATTTATTGCTACCACAACCGGTAATTGCGCTGCTTTAATATGCTTAATGGCTTCTATAGTCTGCGGCATCATACCATCATCACCAGCTATTACTAAAATTGCAAGATCTGCAACGCGTGAACCTCTATGTCTAATTTTGGTAAATGCTTCATGGCCTGGCGTATCTATAAAAATTAAATTTCCCTTTAATGTGCTTACTTCATAGGCGCCAATATGTTGGGTAATACCACCCTTTTCTTTTTCTGCTACACGTGTCTTTCGAATAAAATCCAAAAGTGTCGTTTTGCCATGATCAACGTGCCCCAAAACCACAATAACAGGCAAACGTTCAACAAGTGATTCATTCTGTTGCTGTTCTACTTTTGGCGCAGAAAATTCTTTTTCTATAACTGTTGGTTTGATCACTATTGCGCCATATTGTTCTGCCAATCGATGCACCGTGTCGGCTTCAAGAACTTCATTTTTTGCCGACATGATTCCCCAACGCAATAAAGTCATGAGTATATCTGAAATAGGCTTGTTTAATACTTCAGATAGTTTATGCACAGTCATTGGGCGGACAATTATTTCAACCGCTTTTGCCTCAGGAGCTGATACTATCACAGAATCTTTTTTTGATGATTCTTTTATAATGTTTTGCGCATATGCTATATTTTGTTTAGGTGATTCATCGCGAAATGTATCTTTTTCTTGTTTTATTTTTTTTGATGGCGTATGTTCTGTTTTTTTAGTTTTCTTTTCTACACCACGCATAACTCGTTCAATAATAGTAAGCTCCTTTGGCCCTAATACGGCCATATGGCTTTGATATTCAAAACCATGATTTTTTAGTAAAGCAATAATATCTTTGCTGGACTTATCATATTTTTTTGCAATCTCATATATCCGTGTAGCCATAGTATTTCCAATCAATCTAATATTTGCTGCACAGCTACAATTCTATATCGGTATCAACTTCTGGCTCACGCGATTTTTTTTCATTATCAATCAACTGCAAATTTAACCCAATCAATTGCGACGCAAGGCTAATATTTTGCCCAAGGCGGCCAATAGCAAGAGATCGCTGATCAGTTGCAAGATATATATTTGCAATGCTATCATCCACCAGTTCTACTCTATCTATAACCGCTGGTTTTAATGCATTTTTTATAAATTCTTCTCGAGAATCTGTCCAAGCTATAACATCAATCTTTTCGCCACCCAATTCCTTCAAAATAGGCTGAATGCGACTGCCACCAAGACCTACACATGTACCCACAGGGTCAATATTTTTGTCATTTGATGCAACAACAATTTTTGTTTTATAGCCAGGCGCACGTGCAATGTTCTTTATTTCTACGAGCCCTTCAAAAATTTCGGGTATTTCAAGCTCAAAAAGTTTTTTAACAAATTCCTTAGATGTACGATCCAATATCAACTGATTATCGCCTCTTGGCTCAAGCAATACCTCTTTGAGTAAGGCTCGCACGGAAAAACCAACTATACATTTGTCCAATGGCGATGAGAGTGATTTTGGCAAGAAAGCCAACTGATCATCAACTTTTATAACCATTCCTGCATATTCACATTTATAAATAATACCATGTATAATACTACCCTGCTTGTCAATAAATTCATCGTATATTGCCCGTGCTTCTACTTTGCGTATTTTGCCAGCTATTATTTGACGGGCATGCAAAACTTCAATACGACCAATTGGCTGTTCAAATGGAATCCAGACGGTATCGCCAATATTAAGATTCTTATCTATGAAACGGGCTTTTTTAAGGCTTATCTCAGTTTCCGGATCTTGCACGGTTGAAACAACATGCTGCTCAACCTCAATACGCGTATCCCCACGAGAGCGGTCAAATTGAGACCGCAAAACAAGGTTTGGGTATTTTTTTTCATAAGCAGCAAGCAAGCCTTCTGCTATAATAGATCGAAGCACTTCTCGATCTAAGCCACGCTCTCCCACTAACTCTTCTATAACATCTAACAATTTCACGATACGCCCTTATCCGATCCCACAACTAAGATTATCACCGTTACATCACGCAAGAGAATACACATGGGGCTTTTTAGCTAATGCGAATTCCTACGGTTCTTATCAGAGTAGTATAATTAAGCAAAATCCTCAAGGGGTAATTTAAATATGGTGCATGTACCGGTTTATTATTGTTCTTATTATCTCTATATATTTATTAATTAAGAATATAAGCAAGGCAAAAAGTGGTTAATAACTTGGCTCAAAAAATCAAAAAATGGCCTGAAGTAGCTATCTTTTTTAATATTTAAGGTGGTGGATAAGTGGTGGATAAGTGGTGGATAACTTTTTGAGTCATTTTAAAAATGTTTCCAAAATATTGATTGGATCGTATTTGTAAAATCTATTAATAAAATTTATCATGATCTGTGGCGGGTATTGGAAAGATGGTCAAAAAGTTATCAACCACTTATCCACCACTTATCCACCACTTATCCACCACCCTGGTTGATAACTTTTTGGTGTATTCTATTTTTAGCCTTAATGTTGACTTAGGGTATACGCTTTATGCAGATCAGAAACCAAATCATTAAGTTTGGCAGGATTACGCAAAATATATGCTGGATGATAAGTAGGAATAGTAGTAATGCCTAATATTTCGCGTGGAACACCTCTATCTTTAGTTATCTGAGTTGGTGTTTCTAGTAAGCCTTGCAGGGCAGCAGATCCTAATGTGCATATAACCCGCGGCTGGATTATAGTCAATTGTTTTTCAAGTAGAATATTCTTGCATGTCTTCATTTCTATAGGTGTAGGGGTTCGGTTGTCAGGTGGTCTGCATTTTACAATATTGGTAATGAAAATGTCTCGGCGAGATACCCCAATAGTTTCTAATATTTTGGTTAATAATGCCCCTGATTTTCCTACAAAGGGCTTACCTTGTATATCTTCTTGTTGGCCTGGGCCTTCGCCAATTAGTACAAGTTTTGCATCAGGATTACCGTCACCAAATACTACATTGGTTCTTCCTGAAAATCCTAATGGGCATTCTTTGCATTTTATATATGGCGCATATAGGGCATCAAGCAGTTTTTGTTTTTTTTGTCTAATATCCATTTTATTCCAATCAACCATTAACATTATTAATACTATTTTCCAAAATCTGCTGAGTACTCTTATGTTGTTAAATACGTACTAATAAAGTTAAACCATTTATTGGATCGTGCAAAGGATGATGGAGGATATGAACTATGCATTCTTTCTGGGAAATAAATAGAAATTCCATGCGCGTTGCTTAATTTTTTCCCTTCAGTATGAGCAAATACATAACGTTGGATTAATGATTTTCCTTCTTGAAGTGCTTGTTCTAACTTTTGTTTAGCTTCTATAGCATTACTTGACACTATGAATTTTTTGATTGAGGTTTGAATTATAGAAAACAAATCAAAAATATCTAAATAACTTGTTTCATTAAAATGAGTGCATAACATGCGCGAAGTTTTGAGTGCTTGTTTGACTGAATTATTTTTTTGATTTTTGAGGCATATAATAAGTGATTCTGCCACGTTATTAAGATTTTCCATAATAAATGGCGTTAGTGAAAGATCAAGAGCAGAAAGTGTAAAATCTTGGGTTACGCGTTGATAGGTATTAAAAAATGAGGTAACTAAATGAGTCGCAAATTCGCGTGGTGTAGGTCTTTTGGTATGAAAAATTGAGAGTACATTTTCATAATCATAACCAGTACCCAAAATAGTTTCCTCTGAAGCTACCATAATATCAGTATAAGGCGATAGCAGTTCTGCTATTTCAGTCATAGCCATCAAACAGGCGTCAAAAGCTATTATAGAAAAACGCTTTCCACCCAAACAGTCACGGCAGATGGTGTTGAGTGCATAATCTAGTTTTAATGCAGACAAAAAATTTTGTGTTGTTTGGTCCCAGCAAACGCCGCGATTATTTTCAATATATTCAGCAAGAAATGTAAGATAACTCAGTGATCTATTTAATTCTAGTTTGCATGTGGTAGGATTAAAGGTAAATAACGTAGATGGGTTTACATGCCCACGCCGAATTGGCTCTAAATAACCAGTACCGTGATCCCACAGTACAAGCACTACATCTTTTGCGGGAAATTTTTTAATAGCCATTTTGCAAAATGATATAAGTGTTTCTGGATCACCGCTATCCATCGCTTGTGCATCCGGATCATGTTCATTTAAAATAGTATAGGTATTCTTGCCAATATAGTATCGTTTGGTAACTTTATCGCCATTGGAATCGCGTATATCTAGGTGTACTACGATATGTAAATTTTCATTTGACCCAGCGGTCAACATTTGTTTTAAATTGCGAATAGCAAAACTTCGTAGATCATTATCTGCTGCCATATATACACAAAATAAAGTATGTGCATAGGGCATTACATCAGGCATAGATTTGTTTATAGTGCTTACTATTTCTGGTATATCTTCTGCCAATGGATCTTGTGTTATTGCATGTAGATGAAAAATAATACTACTGATAATAATCATGCATGCATAAATAGTATGTTTATATGCATCCTGGTTCATTGGCCCCCCTTGACCGCTTATTTGAACTAGTATGACTATACAAAGTGCGTAATGTTTAGTGCAAGAGTTGCATGTAAATATAAAAAATCGGCAGTAATTTTTGATGTTACTATTGTTTATTAATTGCAATAATAATGTTTTATGGTACTATAAATAGCTAAAAATAGATTGAGAATATTATGCATGTTTTTATTTTTGTATTGCTTGTTATTGTTGGATTTTCTCCCATATATCCTATGCATATTGCAATTACGGACGAAAACAATAATACACTACTTCCTTATTGTGTAGATAGTAAAATAATTAAAAATTTTAAGGCTATAAAAAGTTGTTTAGATGATTTAAATATTCAATCAATTAATATCGGCACTGTTTCTGATTGTCATGCACGTAATTTTATTTCATTATCATTAAAAGATATCAATCTTTTTACTCAAAAACACGCAGGAATTATTGTAAATACGCAGCATATTAAAAATGCGTTCGATTATGTAACTACTGATTATGAAAATAATAAAAAATTTCCTGCTATTGATACATATAGCATAGCTGGTGCCGTATTTTTATGTAATTATTGTAATATTGATGATAAAATTATTAAAAAAAATCTGGCACAAGCTGCTTTGCATAATGGGTATACAAATATGGTGTACGCCTATATTAATACATTAAAAAAAGATGAAGCAAAAAATGCTGAAGATATTAATCAAGCATCTGATATATTACTGAAATCATACGAGAATATTGAATTATCAAAAGAGGATCACAAAAAATTATATGAAGATATGTATACTTCTTGTGCATTTACTTCTCTTGAACAAAAAATAGATGGGCTACAAATAGATGGGCTACCTAATAACATAACGCCAGAAACTGCTGTATATAAGGAATTTGATCATTGGCGCCATGATTTGCCTACACGTTTATTTGATATGTTTCATCAGAAATCAATAGGTAGAGGAATATGTCGGTATTTGAATATAGAATATACATCACCATGCCAAGAGATTATACCTACAACAACAAAAAAAGTAGTGCGTGAAATGGGACAAAAATACAGTCAAGATGAAGAATTATTTTCTTTACATGATATGTATTTATTCTATAATAGTTTAAAAACATACAATTATCCCTCTTATATGTTTACTCATCTTCCTATGAGACATATATGCCAGATACTAGATCAAAAATTGAACAAGTATGATTCTTATAATTATTTTTGGTGTGGTCTTATACAAGATTTTGCCTTTACCGATGTTGATGTTATATTTCTGCAAAAGTTAAAACAATTAACAGATGATTGTAATCCACATATTCATTTGGAAGGTTGCAATTTGACTGATATTCCTATTGCAAAAGATGTGTTATATTCACTCAATTCTGTGGAACTTTATATGTGTCAAAATCCCTTGCAGTCAGAAACAAGACAATATTTAAAAAATAAAGGATATCGAGCATATTATGAGAATTTTAACAATAGCCGACATGAAATAAAATATTACGAGCAATATGAAATTATGCCTCGCTATTGGCCATGGCTCAAACTAGGCAGCGGTATTTTATTTGCAGGATGCACACTGGCTTTATGCTATTATTTATATAAAAATGCACAAGAGGCTTATGCAAAAACTAGTTTACACCTTAAAACGCGTGTTGATACGGTACGCAACGAGTTATTGCAAACAATATCGGCAGATACTGTTGATGCATATAAATTTGCATATTATCAAACAGGGGGACTATCATCTAATCTTAGTAAGGTTATAGATCATACCTTAGGTACTATTGACGCAAAACCAATTAATGGACATACCAGTTATTTGCTTAATGGGAATATGTATGACAAAGCATACTATGCATTCAAAAACTATCAATCTTTTTGGAATAATTATACATCACATGATAGCATCTGGTTTTCTGCATTATGTACAATAAGCAGTGCGATTATATATGGCACAATTGCTACCATCAAACAATTCAGGCGTTTTTTATATGGACAAAAGCCCTATTTAAATAATGAAAAATTATATAATTTGAATGAACAGTCCCGTATGCCTTTACCTAAATTCTTTGAGCCTTTTCTACTTATTGAAACAATGTTTGGACTCAATAAGCCACGTTATATTATTACCATAGACAAGGAAGAGTTATAAAAAAATTATTGTGCTCGTATATCGCGCATTCAAATGTGCGAGTTTTTATTTAACCACTACAAAAGTAACGTAATTTATAGTATTGCATAGAACACTTCGTATTTTTTGACAAATATGAAATATGTGGTATAATTATAATAAATAGGCTTTAGGAGGTTATTATGAAAAAGATTGTATTATATTTACCATTTTTAATTGGTTTTGCAAGCATTGTTCAAGCTGACCAAGCTGACCCTTCTATGATGGGTAACATAGTACATGTGACCAAAGAATTAGGTAAAGCAGGTGCTATTTTTTATGGTGCAAATTTGCTCACGCGTACTATGCATGAAATTGGTCATTATATTCCATTAAAACTATATGCGTATGGAACTGGACAAAGACTTGATGCTGAATTTAACATACCATTACATACATTAGGTGCACAAGTAATATTTAAATCGACAGGTATGTTGCCAAATGAAGCTCCTTTATGTATTCAATTTTTATCTGCAGTAAGTGGGCCGTTATTAGGTGCCTTTACTAGTTATAGTATTGCAAAATTAATATCTATAGTGCGCACACTTTCATGATGCTGTGAAGCCATAAAACTCATATTTAAAAGTAGAATTGTTTAAATATTCGAGAAATTCTCGCGTTGTCTTATCTATATCTGAAATAAATGTGTTATGGGTAACGTGAGTTCTACCA
>DASZEX010000018.1:0-11220 GCA_035940365.1 Candidatus Babeliales bacterium
TATACGAAGTGGAGCAAATAAGATAATCAACGTATATATCCAACATTGCCCGATCCATCGTCTTGCTTCCTTTTTTTTGCTTTTTCTAAAACTTACTAGCTAAATTATATCACTTTTGCACTTGTTGCGTAAGGTGAGTTACTCATTGTCCTGGTACTATAGTAAATGGCCATTTGAGTTTTTGGTCACATGTGAATCGATTTATTAGAAAAATACCTGGTTCACTCATTTATTATTTCTCTTTTAAAATTGAGAATGTAAATACATTATGTGTTACTGAAGAAAGAAATATGCCTGATGGAAGTAAAACCAGTATTACGCATACATTAAATGCCGATTCTACAGATCAAAATGGTAAAACATATAATATACAAAAGGTTTTACATATATTAAAAAACAGATCCACGTATCTATTTTCAATGATGCCACAAATTATCAAAAATATAGTGCATAATATATATGAAATTATATAGATATGGGATTATATGTAGTTTGTTGGTTTTATTAGGTAATCATAGTATAGCTATGCAACCTATTATTACAAAAAATAACAATCAAGAATCGGTTGATTATACTATTAAAATGATGGGATCAGCGGTAGAATATGGCCGCAATAATTTTGATAGTACATCAATAAATGCTATAGCACTTGTTAATAAAAACTTATATACAACATGTTGCAATGCAGAAGATGTATATTATACCCTCATGGGTCGCGGGAATAAAATTGCTGGATGGGTACAATTAATATGTTCAAAATGTTTCCAAACATCTTGCATGTGCTGTGCACGTAAATATCGCGGAATTCTCTATAGACAGCAAGGAAATACATGTAATAAAGCTTTTATTGCTTCACCATACATAAATGAACTCATCACTATATACAATAAGGTAAAACAAATATCTTATATTTTAAATCCTATGCCAATTGCGTCTATTCCATCTTTTAGGTTGCCACGTGAATACAAAAATTCTTGTGCAACTTACAAAAATATAAGCAAACTTTATTTTGATCAGGATTCAGTATGTATTTTAGATGGATTACCAAAATTGAAAAAAAACTATTGTTGTGATTATTATCCATCATTTTATTTAGATACGGTACATGAATGTATGATATCACATAATGGTATATGCAGCCGCCGTCAAGCCCTTTTTGAATGCAATGGTAAAGAATATCCATTAGGTATATTGCGTATGTTTCCCTTATTTTACAAAAAATTTTTAAAAAGTATAAAAACGAATACATACAATGCAGTAAGAAATGATACACAAACCATATTTTATGCTATTGATTTTTATAGAGAAAAATTTTTAGATGCACAAAAGTATCATGAAGAAATTTTAGAGCGCTTATTTACTATGCTAAGTACACAAGGTCAACATATTGATCCTTTTGAGATAGATTTACAAGAAAGTATACTCAATCATTTTAGGGGTAGAATTGACAGCGGTAATAAAATAGTCGATGATCCGATAGATTTGGTACGATTTGCTTTATGTGCACGGTTAGCTAAAAATATAAAGTTAGAAGAAACTTTTTTGTATATATACGATTATCTAGCGAAAGAATTAATATGCTGGCCTTATGCTAGAGATTCTTCTATATATAAATATCCGCTTGGAGGTATTTTAGCATCTTATTGGAAGGATAAATTTTCAGAAAGAATAAGATCAGATTATGAAAAAGTTAGAGAAAAGTTAACATCTTTTGCTGTTATAGAAAACTTAGTACAAGAAATGAAAACATGCTCCAGCATGATACCAATACATCAAAAGCTATGCATATATATACGCAAACATAATGAAAAATATCATATATATCCGTGGCGATACGAAGATTCGTGGAATGCTTGTCATGGCGATACAGATTGGATCCAAGGTAAAGAGTTTGTACTTATTCATTGTCCAGGGACTATTGTCAAAGCTTCTATTGATAGTACATCTTCTAATTCTTCTATAAAAGCTATAGATACATTATCTATTACTGAAGAAAGAACAAATGCGGATAAAACAAAGATACTAATTACACACGTATTGAAGGCAAATCAAGTAATATCTGCAATTAATGTTACTGGAGAAAAAAATGTACCTGATAGGACAAAAAGAAATATTGAACATGAGCTCAATGCAAATCAAGTAATTTCAGAACAAAAAAATAATAATACAACAATAATGTATATACAAGAAAAATATAAAAATATACTTAACAAATATACTTTACTAAATACAAAAAAACAGATACTTGGTATATATGCCTATGCTCATACTATTATTACAAACAGTATCCGAAAAATATTAGCGCTATTTACTATATAGAGAGAAGAAATTACCTTTAACCAAAGCACATATGTATAAAAACCTATTCTTATTCTGTTTATGTAGTGTGTATACTATATTTATTGTATGTATGAACATACTCGATCAAAATGTAATAGAACATACGCAAGATCATTATACGCTTACTGATGCAAATCATGCTCTTGCTGGTTCGGTAGAATTAATATGCCCTGAGTGTTTGCAAAATTCCTGTAAACATACTACAAATAAATACCCCGGTATATTGTGCTATCGTGATGTAAATGCATCTTATAAGGCATATATACCGTGTGAATATATTAATAAAGTAGTATTAGCACATAATGCAACAATGCCTTATGCTACTATTTTGCACTATAAATCGGCAATTGCTATTCCGCATATTAAAATACCGTGTATGACTGAAATGATTGAAAGGCGTCAGTCTATAGGAAAAATTTCTTATAACACTATAAGCAAACTTTATTTTACTGATCAGCATGATCTTTGCCTTTTAACGGGTTTGCCTGATATTACATTGGATGTTAAGTATAATAAAGATTATCCAAATTTCTTTCTTGATACGGTATATGAAAGTATGTTATCAAGTAATGGGTCATATACACAAAGAAAAGCATATTTTACTTATGGAAAAAAAGAAACTGAATTCCCGTTTGGTCTTCTTGTCATGGTACCAGCAATGTATCATACATGTTTAGATATGATACAAACACAAACCTGTTTGGTTTCGCGAGATTCTAATAAAACAGTTTTTTCTAATTTAAATATTGCCAGTGGTTTTCCAGAGGAAATGAAAAAACCATTAAAAAGAATGTTTGTTTTATTATCCAAATACGGCTGTTTTAATAATGATTCAAAAGAAATGAATGGCAATACCTGGCAGAATGTAGCAAAACAGTATATAGAAATTTTTCGGTGTAAAAAATTTCTATGTACAGATCGCATGGATTTGGTGCGTTTTGCGTTATGCGCAAAGTTAGCTAATAATAGTCTATTGGCTCGTTCTTTTTTAAAAATATATGATCATATAGAGAAAAAAGTACAATGTAAACCAGAGGGAGTGGAATGGCGTATATTCTATCTTAAACCGTTTGGTGGTATTGATGGTCCTAATACCCGCTGGGGATGGGCGCGTTATGACAAAACAATTAAATCTGACTTTAATAGTGTTATACAATGTTTGCGTACATTTTCTATGTTAGAAAAAGATATAGAACAAATAAGACAGCGCAAATATATAGTACCTATCAATAATGAATTTGCATGTATAGAAATTCGCAAAGAGGAAGATAAGCATATTCTGTATCCATGGCAACTTGAAAGTAGATGGCATGATAATCATCCTAATTGTGACTGGATACGCGGTGAACCATTTTTACTTAAAAATTGTCAGGGGACCATTGTTGGTGGTTCTTTTAATACGCAAGAATATAAGTGGATGATAGAAATAGACACTATATCCGTTATAGAAAAAAGAGGTATCGGTGATGGTACTGTATACATGAAATATACATTACATAGAGATCAACAAAATCAATCTCGCGTGCTTGGTGGATCAATGGAAGATCAAAATAAATCACCTGAATCAATGCCAAAAGAAAATCATACACATTTCAATATTGCAAAAATAATGCACTATCAAAATATGATTTCTTTATCGAGTATAAAAGACGGTATAACAGCTGTGTATACGAGTATGAGAAAAATGTTCGGATATTATGGTTCTTGCATTAAAAGAATTTTTGCATGGTAAATTTTTTATGTATCCAAAATACCAAGATATATCATAATGATATTTACACAAAATGTAATGGTCACCAATACAAGACTCTTTACCAGAAAATATAAAATATGCTCAATATATTTAATATTAAACAAAGAAATATTTGTTTAATATGTATAACGCCATTGTAAATTATTTAATAATGTCAATAAATTATTTGCATAAAATCATATAGGTACTATTCACTTATTGCGTAAATTTTGTAATAGTCTATAATTTGCCTTATATAGTTTTTGTTGAAGGTGATCTAAAAAAATGTATTGTATATTCGCCTATTTTCTTACTCTATGCATGCTATATAATATTACTCATAGCATGGAACCAGATAACATAAAAACAGATACACAGTATACTATTACTAATAAAGAAGGTACCATTACCGGCAATTTTGCATTAATATGCACTAAATGTTTTATGCCAACATGTACATGCAATAGTGATAGATACCGCGGAATGCTCTGCCGCGAAGAAACAGATCAGAATGGTAATAAAAAATGTTGTCAAGCGTACATTGCATCACCTTATATTAATCCACTTATAGATGCCAATCAGGGCATATCACCATTTGAACACATTTTTAGGTCTGCAATCACTGCTGCTATTCCTGATATGCATGTTCCAGTAACAAGAGCATTTTACAATTGCCAAAACGGATCTTCTTATGATGTAGTTAAGTATTGTAATACAAGTAAGTTATACCTTAGCGAGCAGGATGATCTTTGTATTTTGGATGAAATACCAGATATACAATTTAAACACACTATTGATATGTATCCCACTGTTTTGCTCGATAGTGTCAATGAATGCATGATTTCATCTAATGGTACTTGTACACGACGCAAGGCTTATTTTGAATTTAGCAATAAAGAATATCCTTTTGGTATACTATCAATGTTTCCTTCATTGTATAAGCATTGTTTGCATAGTATACAAACCCAACAATGCAATGTAAAAAGAAATACTGAAAAAACAATATTTTATAATATCGACTTCTTTCAATCATTACCTATACAACCAGGTACGCAAGAAGCATTAGAACATTGTTTTACCTTTTTTAATACATACGGTAACTTTATTAAAGATTATCCAGGATTTGTATATCATTGGCATAGCATCCGTACAGAAAATATAATCGAGAGATATTTAAAAATTTTTCAAGATAAAAAAAGAATACTACAAAATACGAGTGACTTAGTAAAATTTGCTTTATGTGCAAAACTAACGGGCAATAATCCTTTGGCAATATCTTTTTTGTACATATATGATGATCTTGAAGAAAAAGTAATACGCGAACCTATGAGTTATTATTTGAGTTTTAGGAAAATATATATTAAACCATTTGGCGGTATTAGAGGATTTTCTACGACGTTTAATGATCTTAGGTTTGGTCAAGCAGACTCAAAGTATAATAATGTTCTAAATGACTTAACTGCTTTTTCCACTATAGAACATGAAATAGAAGTTATTAAACAACATAATCGTGTAGTAGTAATAAATCCAGCAACATTTATACAAATATGTAAACAAGATACTCGATATATACTATATCCATGGAAATTTAAACCTGTTAGTTATGGTTGTCACCCGTGTGAAGATTGGATACGCGGCAAGAAATGTACGCTTATTCATTGTTATGGGAACATAATAGGTGGTTCTGTTGATGATGATCTAAAAAAATTCTCAATTACTGAAGAAAGAAGCATGCCAAATGGTACAAAACGCATTATTGAGCATATGCTTAAAGCTGGCGAATTGATATCTGCACAAGCATCAATAAACAAAATTCATACAGAAAATCCTCTTATAACCAAAAAGTCAACCAAGTATGGGTCTATCTTACATTCTATGGGATTTATGAAATATATTGTGCATAGATATATAGTTG
Organism: Candidatus Babeliales bacterium; assembly: GCA_035940365.1. Classification (GTDB taxonomy): domain Bacteria; phylum Babelota; class Babeliae; order Babelales; family Vermiphilaceae; genus DASZEX01. The sequence goes on from DASZEX010000018.1 coordinate 5,988, forward strand.
CAAATGCAAAGTCATCCGCCTATAACATATATAATTATGCACGAAATGCTATGTTTCATATATGCAAAATATTCTTTGCGTAATATTATTTTTTGCTTAGCCAAGATACTGCATATATCATAACTATATTTGCACAAAATGCCGGTACCATACTGTATATTTCTATGGTAGTAATATATGGATTTATATATTGCCATATGCCTGAAACAAATGCGCCAGTAATAAGTCCTGCAAATGCGCCATAACTATTTGGATATGATGAATATAATGAAACGAGTACCAATGGACCAAATGATGCACCAAGCCCTGCCCATGCATATTGAACGAGTGCCATAATACTGCTTTGCTCATTCCAGGCCGATATAAGCCCTAACAGCGCGCCAGCTATAATAGCCATTTGATATATAGTATATACCTGTTTGGCTGAGGCTGAAGGATTAATAATATTTTTATACAAATCTTGTGCAACAATACCAGCCAGTACCAATAATTGTGAATCAATAGTAGAAATAGTAGCAGCAAGTATAGCGCATAGTACTAATCCAGCAAGCAATGGAGTAAATAATGATTTTGCCATTTCAATAAAAATAAATTCCGGTTTGCCAGGTACTATATTAAAATATGCAATACCTACTACGCCCACTGCCACTGCGGCTGAGGTAGCACATAACTGCCATATAATGCCTACATATTTTGCTTTATACATTTCTTCTGGGTTTTCAATACCCATAAATTTGGTAAGAATATGGGGCATACCAAAATAGCCCAGACACCATGCAAAAGGATTGAGAAGTATAGCAAGTATAGAGCGAAGGGAAAAATTAGGTATAAGTGATAATGAAATACCTTTTTCTTGTATAGCATGTGCTATGGTATGCCAACCACCGAGCGTTATATATGCATATAATGGAACCAACATTAACATAGCAAGCAAAAATAAGCCTTGGAATAAATCCAAGAATGCCACTGATGAAAATCCACCAAGCAATAGATATGGCAGAATAATACATAAACCAATGCATATACCTATATGATAGTTCATGCCAAAAGCTGATTGCAAAACATAGCCAATGCCTTTTAGGCCTACTGATACATATATTGCAAAAAAGAAAAATGAAATAAGGGTAGCAGTAATACCCAAAAGGCCAGTGTGATCTTTAAAATGTACTTTGAAATATGACGCTAAGGTATAGACCCGATACTGTTCAGTAGCTATACGCAATGTATGGGCAACAAAATGCCATGAACAAAACATGCCAAACAAAAGGCCAATAGGAATCCAAATTTGAGTTCCGCCAAGCAGATACACAGTCGCCGGCAAACCCATAAAAAGCCAATCACTCATATCTGCCGCATGTGCTGATAAAGCGGTGAGCAGCCAGTGAGTAGATCTGCCACCTATCATAAAATCAATGCTATCAGTTGAGGCATATTTTTTTTTATACGATGCGAAAATTCCAATACTTATAATAGTAATACTATATACAACAAAAGCCACTATATATTCAAAATACATACTACACCTACAGACACTATAAAAAACAAACATATAGCAATAATGATCTATATCAAGACTACGAAATTTTTAAAATAAAAAATAGAAATTAATATTTACCCACACGGGGAATCATAAAAAGAAGGGATTTTAGTATATAACAGATCATAGAGTCACTTTTTAATAAAACTGGTATATATCCATTATATATATCTCTATCAAAAAGTATATATGGAACTATTTTATTGAATCTTCTTTGACTCTATACATTTCTGCTATTTTTTTGGTAAAGAGAGAAGTATGAAGTATCTATATATAATGCTTGTTCTATATAGTGTTTTACTCAGAGCTTATTGGGGTAATTCACGCAATCAATTACGCTTGGAACCCCGATGGCAACATATAAAAGATTCTTGCCTATTATTTGATGATCGGTGGATTTTGGTTGGTACTATTATTTTTGGCAATAAAGGAATAGAGCCACTAGAGATTGATACTCTTGTTCTTTGCTGGCATGGACAATATCTTGATAAGCTTTTTGCTTCATTATATCGCACAGAAATAAATGAGCCTTTTTTGGCAATTGATAATTATTGGATCGCTGATGGCATATGGGATAAAACAAAACAGCGTATTATATTTAAATTAGAAACCAAAAAAAGATTATCGACTATTACTAATTTTCATCTTATGTTAACTATACCGGCATGCTTGGAACCAATAATAAAAAAAGGATCTTTTTCTATAGAATCACATTATTTACCTATATCCTATCAAAATATAGCACCAGAACTTTTGACCTTACGTTTTTAATTTATGAAAGTACAATAAGCCATTGAAATATATAATAAGATAATGGGAAATAGCTTGGTAATGGCGGAAATGAACGGCTGGCATCTTGAAAAACCAGTAGATAAAATTGATCTAATTCAGTATTGCTTGAAGATTTGATCATGCAAATAGAAGAAGCAGAACCATCCCGATGTACTTTCATACTAATAATAGGATTGATTGGTTTTTCATGAATTCTTGGCATATGATTGCGTAACGTGGAATGGGAAGTATAAAAACATTGTTGTAATTTTGCTAAATATTGTTCACGCTTTATTTGCTCTGCAGTAGGCATTTTATTGGGGTCACCAATAATAGTTACTACATGTTGTTGCTCATCCTGCGCCTCATGCATAAATGATGAAGCTATACGCGCCATAAGTTGCTGAGCTTTTGGTGATACTGATTTTCGCGCAGTCTTGGTTATTTTTTTTTGTTCTTGCATGCAAGCGGGTTCATCCTTGGCCACCACCTTTTCAGTTTTTGGCTGCACGATAGCGTCTGTATGTTCAATCAAACTGGTTGTTGTAGCTTTATCTATAATGATTGATGTACTAATATCTGAAGTATGTTCTGGAAGTTTTTTATCTGTAGTAGATAATTCTGCTACGTGATCAAGCAATTCTTGTATATCAGGAATATTTTCAGTTGTATCTTGAGTAATTTCTATTGATTCAATAGGAGGTAATTCTGTAATTTTGGATTCTGTACCAACGCGTGTTATAGTACTGGGATTGGTTGATGCCCACTGAAAATCTTCTGATTTTTCAAATAACAGTACGGGTGCCTGTTTGTTTTTGGCCATTAATTGCTGCGGGCTATCATGCTGCTTTCTATTGCCATTATAATACACTGCTTGGTACACACAAAATAGTAATAATAAAATAAAAAGATGAAGCAATAAAGAGAGTAAAAATATCAATAGTTGCGTTTTATGACAACACTCGCCATGCTCTTTTGTTTTCATACACCCCTACTTATTTGGTAACAGCATAGCAAAACAAGCGCTATCATGATATATTTAGTACCAATCCAAATTTCAATAATAGAATAATTAAGACAAGAAACAATGAAATTTTATAAATAAAAATTTATTTTTATTTATAAAATAATACCTAGGTTAGGTATAGGATCGTGTGGTTTTGGTTGTTCTTTGATATGTATTTTTATATCTAATGTTTTGAATAAAGCGCGCACATCATACGGTAACTTCATTACACGTTCTGCGCAAGTTTTATCTACATAAATATCGTTTGACTTAGTTCGTGCGTGCGAAATAAGTACTTCATGCATAAGATTATTGTCATTATATGATAAAATACCTGCCAGCTCTGTTAATTTAAATGGCATTATACCTGGCAATCGCGCAAGCATGTGGTGGGATAAATAGTTTTTTCCTGCATCATAAGCTATAAGGGTATTGGCCATTTTAATTGTATATGCAACATGATGGCCAAAATTTTGTATAGGTGTGCAGGCTATATTTTTTAGTTGATAGGTATGATTATCAAGTAAATAATATTTATAACCAGTCCATAAATCGCCTGTCAATAACTTGGTATTAATATACAAAGTTTCTTGATCCATATAAGCAATTGGATTTATAGCTATGGCCATTGGATCTCTGGCTATATGTTCAAAGTTAATCATATCATTCATATCACCCGTTAATGGATATTTAGGTGTAGTTTCTATAATTTGTTGTAATACTAACATCGGTTTTTGTATATATCTTGATTCTTTTGTAAAAATCTGAAGCATGGATGGCAATATTTCATGCAATTCAAGATTTTCTTGTTCTGTTATAGAATTTTCTTTTAATTTCTTTTGGCGAATAGGCAATGGTGCATTTCGAACACCTGTTTGGATAGATATAGACGAATCCCAATTATAAGAATCAAGCATGCAGACAGAAGTAGTTTTATCTTTATAAAATGCTTTTAGATGCTTTTCTTGTTTATCACATATATCCTGTCTAATTTTATTTTCATGCGCCCTATTGTTAGGTTCAATAGTATTTCGATTCGTTATCTCAAATTGTTTATATTTGTATTGATGGACAATATGCCAACATAGTTCTGTAGGCACTATCTTTGGAAATTCTGATCCAAACCAAGAATGCAATAGCGCATCAGCTACCAAAGGATCTTTTTTCTGTATGGTATCAAACAAAGCAGGTATTTTATGTAATGCAGTATTAGGTACTATTTGAGTTAATACAAAATGTGCCATGCGTTCTGGAGTTATAGATAATGGGTATTCCGGTTGGTTAGCTTGACTGTTTGATACATTTGATATGTCTGGTTCCATAGCTATGATCACTGTTTTGTGATGTATCAAAATAGCAGTCAATAATAGATATACTATACGCATTACCATGCACTCTTCCTTTATGTATATAACAAGCTTTGTTGTATAGTATACAAATAATGAAGAAGCGAGAAAAGAACTACATTAGATACAGATATTGACTTTTCTATAAATATAATCACAATTAGTAAATATATGCATTTAAATGAGCTATAACATGCTTGCTGAAGTCAAGCATGAAGTGCAACACCTTCTAAATTCAGATTGAAAGATACCTCGGCAGCCGGTAGGGCTGACTTCACCCTACTCTCGTTTTTCTTTTTCAATTCATTTTCAAACACCTCATATGGAGTTAGAAAGCCCAATATCTTCCTTGGTCTATTGTTAATCATATGTGCGACATAATCGAGCAATTGCTGGGTTATGCTATCTGGATCCATAGCAAATGGTATGTAACGTCGAATAAGTTTGATTGCGTTTTCTACTGACCCCTTTTGCCATGGACTGTATGCATCACAAAAATAGGTTGGTATGCCAAGAGTATAGTGCTCTGCAAACTCTTTTCCGTTGTCGAATGTACATGATGTTGCATATGAC
>DASZEX010000019.1:0-16921 GCA_035940365.1 Candidatus Babeliales bacterium
TTACTCATGGTAATATGTTCCATAGAAAAGTTCCGGTATTTTTAGTTATAAGATGGGCTGTTTTGTATAACCCAGCTTACCCAAAAAACCGGAACTTTTCATTTTGCTCTACAAGAGGAACTTATCACTTTGCTGCAACAGCTCTATTATTACCTATTATCAATTCAGCCAGTCTTGATATACTAATAGTATGGGTATAAGATTTCTTCTCCAGAAAAAGAGCACTGACATATTTTGGAAGGGCTCTTATGTACGCGCTCAAACAAAAGGTCGTTTACCCAGGTAAAGGGGTTGCTTATATCAATAGTATTATTCAAAAACAAATTGCTAATAATACTGCTTATTTTTATGAACTTGTCTTTCTCCATCATCAGGATTTAACTATTTTGGTTCCTATTGAAAATGCAAGTACCATTGGCATACGCCCCTTGTGTTCACGAGACAATATAGCTGCCTTATTTGCATTGTTGGCCGAACCACCGCCAGTGACCATTATATCTGAACCATTAATATCAAATTGGAACAAAAGAAATAAAGGATACAAAGAAAAGTTGCAAACGGGTGACCCACGCGAAATTTGTCGTATATATCGGTATTTAAAACATTTATCAACTAAAAAAGAGTTATCATTTGGTGAAAAAGATCTGCTCAAACAAACCGAATTTTTATTGGCCGAGGAAGTTGCCCAGGTGCATGGCATTCATGAAGAAAAAGCAACCGAGCAAATACGTAAAGCCATAACATTTACCCAACCACACATACAACCATAAATATAAAAAGGATCCTCCAGCTGGAGGATCCTAATACATTAACAATTCACAATAGTTTGATAATCAATCAAGAGTTTTCTTCTAAACCTTGAGGTTGTTTTTGCCCAAAGATTGCATCATATAATTGCGTATATAAGTTATCTATTGCTATCAAGGTACCTCCTCCTAGCCATGATACTACATTGGACAATGCAAAACCTCCTAGTCCATGATTAGCACAAGAATTACGCAATGAAGATTCTTCAGGGGATAAGGAAAGATTATAGTGTAACTTATGTTTAAGATCAGAAAGTTCATTGCGTAAAAGTTGCGTTTGAGTTTTTTGATTAAAACCATCCAGATTACTGTGTTTTTTTAACCAGACATCTTCTTGCCCAATTAAAGTATTAAGTAAATTTTGATATTTTTCTTTTGCTTCTGGTAACAATGTATTGTGCAAAGTATCTGCTTGTGCATTTAGCTCAGATGATTTTGAAAAACAATTTCTACTTGATGCAAAACAGCGATATGTTAAATAACCTAATACAACGGTAACAACTGTCATACCCGCAAGTCGTTTTAGTTGTTTTTTTGATATAGCCGATGCACCGGTATTTTGCATGAGCAATAATCCGCATAATGTATACATTATTAATTTTTTCATGAAAAGCTCCATTTAAATATACGATTCAGCTTAGTTTTCTATAATTTCTTCTTTTTTGAGTAGATCAAGATAACATTCATAATGTTCATATTTATTTATACGATGTATTATCCAGGTATATTTTATTTGATGCTTTTTCTTCTTTGAAAAAAATCCACTAGGAGAAAAATATGAAGATATAGTATTAATTATTATTATGTTATTTCCCGATTTTGTAGTATATAGGGTCATAGTGGCATTTTGAGGAATTATAATGTGTTGATGTGCCATGTCTAAAGAATGATATTCGATAGACCAAAGTACATCGCTAAAGATATGATATTTAGCGTATATTTTACCGCCATTGGGAAAATTAAAACTATTTTCCCCGGTTTGATGCGCGCCAATAATGCTAAAGTCACCGAATTGATAGCGTATTCCATCTATATTGGACGCAATTGCCGACGCCATTCCTATCCCCAATAATAGGGCATATATACTTGTACATTTCATAGAAACCTCCATATATCAATAAATTCTATTCATATATACCGTATCATTTATTGATAAATTGTCAAATATTAAGAAATCACATCATTAAATTTTATTTTCTGCATTCTATTTGAATTTTATATTGAAAGTTCGATCTTCGTGACCTATTGTCTATTTGCGTTGTGATTTTATACTGTAGCAGTATACTAAAACATTATGATTATTATGTATGGGCCAACGGGTGTTGGTAAATCAGATAGTGCACTGGAACTCGCACAGTATATTCCCGCTGAAATTATTAATATGGATGTAGGTCAATTCTACCATCCACTGACTATTGGCACTGCCAAACCAGATTGGCGATCAAGTACGATAACCCATCACTTATTTGATATAGTGGATAAGCCAATTGATTATACCGTTGTCGCCTATAAAAAAGATGTATTGGCTTTGGTTCATCAGATTCGTGCCCGGGGCAATATGCCTATTCTTGTAGGCGGATCAGGTTTTTATTTAAAATCCTTATTTTTTACTCCAATTGCAGTAGAAGTGCACAATAACCCACCCATGCAGGCATGTGATGATGAGAAATCATTATGGGATACGCTCTATGCTATTGATCCCCAGCGGGCACATGCTATTCAACCGCATGATACGTATAGAATACAAAGAGCGCTTGCTATCTGGTATGCATCAGGCATTAAACCATCCGCATATAAACCCGTATACCATAATGATTTTGGCCGGTATGCCGTTGTTGGCTTATTCCGAGACCGGGATGACTTGTATACACGCATCAACAATCGTGTAGTTTCTATGTTTGATGCCGGATGGGTTGATGAGGTTCGTTCACTTAGTCCAGCGTGGATTGATTTTATTCGCAGAAAAAAGATAATTGGCTATAATGAGATAGATGCCTATTTGAACAATGAAAATCCAACAATAGCTATGTATAATCAATTAATAGAAGACATTGCACAACGCACACGCCAGTATGCCCGGCGTCAAATGATATTTTGGCGTATGCTTATACGTGAATTCCAGCATGCATGGCAACAAGAAGCTGGCAATAGGCCTTTACATATAGACATTACTATGACAAAAACTAGTTTAATAGAATATAAAAACCAATTAGATATTCTATATAGAACTTTATCATTCAAGGATTAACTATGCACGATATGCATAAACATAATGATGTTTTGATTATGACAAAACGGCAAACAAGTTGTGTGGTAGCATGTTTATTATTTGCCTTATTTATGTCATTCATGGTTGGGTATTTTTTGGGAACTAAGCATGCAACTGAGGAATTTATTGCTCAAATGCAACAAGATCTTATTGCCGAGCAGCTTTTGGCTTCAGCATGCATACATCCAACAGAAAAAAAGGCCATACCGGTGAGTGCCACCGTTCCTATATCCTCATCTGATACAACGCAGCAGCAACAGCAACAACATGCGGCATTATTGGCAACAAATACGCAAGAAAAAGAACTAGTAGCTGAAATTGCTTCTGAATATGCCGCAGAGCTTATAGGATTTGGTAAACGAGAAGCGGCACAACAATTTATTAATCGAATTGCAAAAGATATGGACATTGAACTTGAATTACGTACACGCCAAAGCAAGCATCAAAAAGGCAAAACGGTAACCTGGTACCAAGTAGTAACAAAGCGCTATAAAGATAAAAAAGAATTGGATACTATAGTAAAAATGATTGCCAAAAAAGAATCATTACACAATATTAATATAGTTACGTGTACTCAAGCATAAGGAATATAGATGATTAACGTGATGCGTTCGCGATTAAAAGATGGTGGTATGACCTATATAGTATGGATTGCCATAGGGTCTATGTTACTAGGTTATATGGTCCCTGTATTTTTTAAACAAAAAGGATCTGAACCATGGGCTATACGGGTAAATAATGCTCCAATTAGCTATAAGACATTTGATGCAGAACTGGCAGCAACGCGCGAATATATTGCATTATTACGTGCGCAATATGGTCAATTTGCCGATTATATTTTATATAATGCGGGAATAACAGATCCCCGATCTATGGCTTTTCGCACCTTGGTTACGCAAGAACTTGCAAAACAAGCACTTGCACACAATGGTCTTACCTTACATCCTGATTATATTACGCACAAAATGTCTGATGCTTTATTTGTGCAACAGTATGCATCTGATATTATACCACCACATAGTATTGCTGCCGATGGGACTTTGGATAGTAAAATATTGCGCAATTATCTACAGCGGCGTGGTATTAGTATGTATGTATTTGAACAAAAAATTGCAGAAAAAGTAGGTACATGGCTTCTCTCTCATGCGGTTGATTTATTTGCATATACACCTGATTATGTAATACGTCATACGCTTATACAGCAGCAAAGCAAAAAAGGATTTTCGTATGTCACTATTTCCTATAAAGATTTTATGGCAAAAGAACAACAGCAAAAAATAAGTGACCAAGAAATAAAAGATTTTTTTGCGCAAGAAAACAATCGCATCAAACGGTATGAAATACCAGAAAAAAGATCTGGGACTCAATGGGAATTTACTCCTGACCGTTATGGTATTATAATTGATGATCATGCTATTGAAGCCTATTATGAACAACATAAAACTAAAGAGTATATTGCTTCACCTGCTACTATACAGATACGCCAGATAGTATTGAATTTCAATACTTCAAATCGTGCTTGTATATACAATAAAGCTCAGGAATTACATAATACGGTGGTGCAGAAACCTGATATGTTTGCTACTGTTGCCCGTACACATTCAGATGAAACAGAAAGTGCCAAAAAGGGTGGATTATTGGACCCATTTGTTCGTGGATCTAAAGATAAAATAATAGAACGAGCAAGTTTTAGTCTACAAGAAGATAATGCTATTTCGCCCATTCTAGAGCTACCAGATCAATTTGTTATTGTGCAGCGTGTCGCTAAGGAATCTCAAACATATAAACCATTAAAAGAAGTTCGCGCAGCTATAGAGAAACAATTGTACATTATGGCATTCAAGGATACTTTTAATAAAGAAGTAGAAGAATTGATAAAGTCATCTGGTTTTACTGATTCTCATGCATTTATTAAACAACATAATGGCACTAAAAAAAGTGTTACTGATATAGTAGCTTCCAAAAAGCCTTTGGCCAAATCACTTTTTGCTTTGCCGCAGGGTGCATATGGTTTTTATTTTGATGGGGATAATGGGTACATTATTCGGCTAGATATTATAGAACCACAGCACATGCCAGAATTGGCTACCGTTGAAAAAATGGTACTACAAGATATTGTTGCCAAAAGAGCTCGGGAAGCGTTTGAAAAAGAAGGCAATCGCCTTTATGGGTTAATGCATACCATTGGTATTCAAAAAGCAGCTGCAGATGAAAAAATAACATTTCATACAATAAATCCTTATACCACTCAAGATACTGATCGCATCAAGGATATAAAAGCAAAGGGACTAGACCCAATGGCATTATTAAAGCTAGAACATACTGGATCAGTTACAAGATTTCAGGAACATGATATACTATATATTGTTCAGTGTATTTCTATAGAAGAGCCTACTTCTATAGACAGCCAAGAGCAAAAAAATGTAGAAAATTCGCTCAAACAACAACAATTATCTCTCTTTTCTAATGGATACGTTGCGTCTTTGTATAGAGATGCTACAATAGAAACAAGTGATATTATCGATATACTAGAAGAAGAAAATACAATATGAAAGAAAAATCTGTCGATACTTCATCAGTAGGTGCTCAAAATTCAGAACTTTTATTTAAAAAGAAAGCTCTGGAAGTTACTTTTGCGCAGATTGATAAACAATATGGGACTGGTTCTGTAATGCGTCTTGGGCAACATATGGGGGCTCAAGTAAGCGTAGTATCTACCGGGTCTCTTCTTATTGATGCTGCATTAGGGGTGGGGGGATTACCACGAGGCCGTGTTATTGAAATTTATGGTCCGGAAGCTTCAGGTAAAACGACCCTTGCTCTGCATGTTATAGCTCAAGCGCAACAATCTGGCGGTATTTGCGCCTTTATTGATGCTGAGCATGCACTTGATCCGTCATATGCATCAAATGTGGGAATAAATACTGATGATCTTATTATATCGCAGCCTGATTATGGCGAGCAGGCTCTTGACATAGCAGAAATGCTTATACGATCAAATGCGATAGATATTATTGTTATTGATTCTGTTGCTGCATTAGTACCAAAGGCTGAGCTTGAAGGTGATATGGGTGATTCCCATATGGGGTTGCAGGCACGGCTTATGTCCCAAGCATTACGCAAATTAACGCCTATTGTACATAAATCAAAGACTGTTTTGATTTTTATTAATCAAATTCGTCAAAATATTAATGCAATGCCTTTTGCAGATAAAGAAACCACTACCGGGGGTAAGGCACTCAAGTTTTATGCTTCTATACGTATGGATGTACGACGTATTGGTAGTATAAAAAAGGGTGAGGAACTTATAGGTAACCATGTTGCTATTAAAATAGCTAAAAATAAGGTTGCACCACCATTTAAACGAGTTGAAATAGATTTAATGTTTGGTAGCGGATTTTGTCGCGAATTGGAAATAATTGATAGCGCTCTTGCTCATGGCATTATTACCAAATCGGGAGCTTGGTTTGCTTATCAAGATAAAAATGTAGCGCAGGGCCGGGAACAAATGCTTGTTTATTTACAAGAAAATCCGGATATAGCCCGTGCATTAGAGGTTGAAGTACGTGAAAAAATGTCATCTCATGGTCATTAGTAAGTAGGAAGCTATGGTAGCAACTAAAAAAGTAAATCCACCCGTACGTTCAGTTCAGCGTGAAGATAGCAGCGCACCCATTAATGAAAATATTAAAGCACCACGTGTGCAATTGATCACTCATGAAGGCCAAAACGTTGGTGTGGTTACGCGAGAACAAGCTCTGCATTTTGCCGATACGGTGGGACTTGATTTAGTGTTATTAAATGATACTGGTCCTGTGCCTATATGTAAAATAATGAATCATGGTAAGGTTTTATATGAACGCAAAAAGAAGCTTGCTGATTCAAAAAAACATCAAAAAGTAATTCAGGTAAAAGAAATTAAAATACGGCCAAAAATTGGTGAACATGACTATGAAACAAAAATTGCACAAGCAGTACAATTTTTGAAAGAAGGTAAACGGGTTAAAGTTACTTTGTGTTTTCGTGGGCGTGAAAATGTAAGCAAAGATGAACGTGGCGTAGAGCTTTTTGATAAAATTGATGCAAGCTTTGCAGATCATGGAATCAAGGGGTTGATGACTGAAGCAGATTCACGCATGGGACAATTTTGGTCACGTGTATATTATGTTAAATAAGTTTTATTAGGATAAATATGCCAAAAGTAAAAACTAAATCAGCGGCAAAAAAAAGATTTGCTTTAGTGGGTGATTCTTCTAAAAGAAAAATAAAAAGAGCTAAAGCATTTCGCCGCCATTTATTAAATGGTAAAACAACAAAACGTAAACGTAACTTAAGAAAAGGTGGTTATGTTGCATCTGTAGATAATACACGTATTGCTGCATTACTACCATACGCTTAATTTTCTGATAGGATATTTGTATGACACGGGTCAAACGAGGTATAGTTGTCAAAAAGCGTCATCGACGTATTTTAAAATTGACAAAAGGCAATTGGGGACAACGTAAAAATATTTTTAAAAGAGCAAAAGAAACATTAATGCGTTCATGGGCTTTTGCATTTAAAAGTCGTCGATTGAGAAAACGTGATATGCGTTCATTATTTATTACTCGTATTAATGCAGCAGTACAAAATCATGGTATACGATATAATGCATTTATACATGGATTAAAAAAAGCGCATATCGTGTTGAATCGCAAAATGTTAAGTCAACTTGCTATTTGTGAACCAGCGATCTTTGGACAGATTGTTTCTTTTGCAAAAAAGTAATATTTAGATATTCTTGACTTTGCTTTTTGGTATTTCATAAAATATTTCTATGCAGATGGTTATATTCTGTATATTAGAAGGGGTTTTTATGAATACTTTGAGCGTTCTTGAGGAAAAGATAAAATTACTTATAATTCATGTTCAAAAATTGCAGTCTGAAAATGCGGCATTGTTATTGGATAGAGAACATTTTGAGCGAGTTACTGTTGAGCTTAAATCCGAAAATGCGCGACTTATAGAAGAAAATGTAAAGTTACAGGAAAAGGCAAAAGAAGCTCATATATCAACAACTAAAGGAAATAAGCAACTGGACGCCCTTAATAAAGAGCGGGAAGTAACTAAAAATGCAGTAAATGAACTTATTAAAAGCATTGATGTATTTGTTAATGGTGAAGCACAACAATGATGAAAAAGGAGCTTAGAAGTTATCGTGTTACGATTTTGGGTGAAGAATATTCATTAATGAGCGATGAAACGGAAGAGCATATAGTAGAATCTGCCAATTATGTACACATTTTGCTGCAAGATGCTTTACGCAAAGCTCCCTATAGTGATCCCAAAAAGATAACGATACTTATTGCTTTAAAACTTGCCAGTGAGTTACTTACTAAACAGACAGTAAGTAAACAACAGGAAGAAAAAACAATCGAGCTGTTGCAAGATATTGATCGTCTTGTATACACATTACTGCAAGGAAATAAAGCTCATTAATTGATTTGTTGCTGTGTTTTAAGCTTTTTTTGTAAGATATATAGCCTTTTTTTCGCCTTCTATATGCGCGAGAAAAAGGCTATTTTGATGTATATCAATGGCATTATAATGCCTTTAATTAAATTAACCATAGGAAAAATATGATAGGATTATTTGGTGCTGCTATAATAATACTGATATCTATAATAGTAATAACTATTTATAGTGTTATACAACGTCGTATTAGTGAAGCATATAGGCAACTGCATGAAGCACAAGTACAAATAGGGCGTGCACAACAAGATATCGAGGCTGAGCGCCGTGAATCAGCAATCAAACTAAAAAATGAATTACACAATAAACGTAAAGAATTTGAATTAGAATTAAAAAACGAGCGTTTATCTATCGATAGATTGCATGCAAAACTCAATGAAAAACGTGAGCGAATAGAGCAACGCGAGCAACAACTTGATGAACTTAAATATGAATTACAACAAAAAGAACGAGAATTTTCACGCAAGGAGGACGGTTTGCGTTCTGATGAAGCAAAATTAAAAACATTATATGATGAACTTATTGCAAAATTAGAACATATTAGTGGCATGTCTCGCGATGACGCTAAACGTACATTGCTAGAAACATTGGAATCTGAAGTGAGGCTTGCTAATCAAAAATGGATTCAAAAAGTAGAAGAAGAAGCGCGTCAGACGGCAAAAGAATTATCTATTGATATTGTGGCAACTGCCATGCAGCGCTATACAGCAGATCAGGTTACTCCTCATTCTTCGGGTTTGGTTTCATTGCCAAATGATGAAATGAAGGGGCGTGTTATTGGTAAAGAAGGAAGAAATATAAAAGCCCTTGAAATGGCAACTGGCATGGAATTTGTTATTGGGGAATCTCCTGATATAACAATTTCAGGGTTTAATCCTATCAGACGTGAAGTTGCTCGTCGTACATTGGAAAAACTTATTGCCGATGGCCGCATTAATCCAACACGTATAGAAGAAACTGTGACACAATGCGAAAAAGATATTGATGAACTTATTCAAGAATATGGCAAAGAAACTATTCTTGAGTTTAATTTACAGGGCGTACACTCAGATATAGTCACATTGCTGGGTAAATTACATTTCAGAACTAGTTTTTCGCAAAATGTGCTGGTTCACTGTAAAGAAGTTGGCATATTTGCCCGTATGATCGCTGAAGAATTGGGAATTGACGGTGCCAATGCATTACGTGCTGGTTTATTTCATGATATTGGTAAAGCAGTAAGTGCGGAAGTTGAGGGACCTCATGCACAGATAGGCGCCGATATTGCAAAACGATGTGGCGAAGATAGTATTGTGGTCAATGGTATTGCAGCGCATCATGAAGAAGTACCATTCATTTCGGTGTCATCTATTATAATATGTGTAGCTGATGCGATATCTGCATCTCGCCCAGGTGCGCGCAGAGAAACATTAATTGCTTATATTAAACGGCTTGAAAAGCTTGAAGATATTGCCCATGGATTTGAAGGGGTAAAAAAAGCATATGCATTACAAGCAGGTAGAGAAGTGCGCATTATTGTGCAGGAAGATCGTCTTGATGATGAAAAAGCACGTATACTTGCTCATGATATTGCACGCAGAATAGAAGCAGAAATGAGCTTCCCTGGTCAAATTAAGGTTAATGTAATTCGTGAAAAACGTTCTATCGAATATGCACGATAATTATGAAAAATATACGTATACTATGTATTGGGGATGTAATAGGAGCTGCAGGTCGGGCTATATTTCAAAAATATATACCCAAGCTCAAAAAAGAACGCGCCATTGACTTAGTTGTTGTTAATGGTGAAAATAGTGCTCATGATGGCAGAGGTATTATTCCGCGTATTGTACAATCATTGCGCCACAATGGTGCCGATGTAGTTACCTCAGGTAATCATATATGGGCAAAGAAAGAAATATATGCCTACCTTGATGAACATACTGATCTTATTCGTCCTTTAAATTTTCCTCATGGTGTGCCGGGGGCCGGTTATACCATAATAAACACAACACGCGGTTCTGTTGCTGTTGCTAATCTGCAGGGACGTGTATTTATGAAGGAACTCGTATCCTGCCCGTTTCGGGCTGCAGATTCTATGCTTACCTATTTAAAAAGTAAAACAGCAGTCATTATTATTGATTTTCATGCAGAAACAACTGCTGAAAAAAGTGCATTAGCTCAGTATTTGGATGGTAGAGTAAGTGTAGTATATGGTACTCATACCCATATACAAACAGCTGATGAACAGATATTACCAAAAGGTACCGCATTTATTACTGATGTGGGAATGGCTGGTTCATTGCATTCAATTATTGGTATGAAAAAAGAATCAATTATACGCAATTTTTTACTTCAAATGCCATCCAAGTTTGAGGTTGATACTGCACTCCCTTTAATTATGGGAGGTATCATAGTAGATATAGATCCTGATACTGGACGGGCTATATCAATAGAACGCATACGTATTCAAGATAATGAATTAATAGTTACTCCAGAAAATACTACGAATAAATAAATATGATTGGAACTCTATGGTTGCTGTTATTGGTTTATATCTAGTACTTGCTTTGGCATTTACTATGAGTAAGGGTGTTTTATTGCATGCCCAGCCGGTATTTTTTACTGGTGTGCGTATGATAGTAGCGGGTATAACATTACTTGCATATTATAGATATATACAAAAAAAGAAATTTATTTTACATAATCAAGATTTGCTTACCTACTTGCAATTGGCATTTTTTCATGTATTTGTTACGTATGTATTTGAGTTTTGGGCACTTGAAACTATATCTGCATCTACCGATGCCTTATTTTTTAATTTGAGCCCCTTTATTACTGCATTATTATCATTAATTCTATGTAATGAACGGTTATCAGGCAAACAGTGGCTTGGCCTTTTGATTGGTTTTGTTGGTTTTTTACCATTATTTTATGCACAACAAACTGTGTGTGGTAGTTCACTTATTGCGATGGTGCGGGCATGCCTTTCATTTTCCAAGGCGGAATTATTATTAATTATTGCTGTTGCATCCAGCGCATATGGCTGGATATTAATGCAAAGGCTTGTACGTACTGACCATTATTCACCCGTATTTATTAATGGTGTCAGTATGCTCTGGGGTGGTATTATGGCACTTATAGTTTCTCTACTTACTGAAACTACCTTTATCAAAACAACTGGCCCACATACATTGTGGTCCTATGATATTCCTATGTTCCTTTGGTATTTGGCAGTACTTATTATTTTGACTAATTTTATTAGCTATAATGTGTATGGATTGTTACTCAAACGTTATTCTGCTACACTCATTGCACTTGCCGGTGGACTAACGCCTATATTTACCGCATTTTTTGATTGGATATTACTTGGTGAATATATAAGCTGGCATTTTGTGGCGACTGTATGCTTGGTTGCTTTGGGCCTTTGTATATTCTATATAGATGAATTTAAATCAATACGCAAACCTGTTGAACATTAATTATTATAAGGATTTTTTATGCATTATATGCGAGTACTTTTTATAGTATGTTTATTTCCTTGTTATGTACTGAGTATGCAACAAGATACCGCACAAAAAGTACCTGTGCGACTTGTTCCTGATGAGACTGGTAAAACAATGATTGTACTAGATCGTGATTATTATGTAAGTAAAAAAGTAAAACCTTCACATTATGTAGTAACATCATGTTCATCGGCTGCAGGTGCTTTAGTGGGATGTTTTATAGCGAGTGCTATTGGAAATTTATTTTTTGTTAGACCACAACGAAAACGAAAACCAGGAATAGAACCTTGTCGTATGACTCAAATCTACCTAACATTTTTTGGTTCTGCACTAGGTGGAGCTCTTGGAAGTTTTATTGGTAATTATTGTGAATCAAAATCTATAAATGAAGATAGTTAAACAATATGAAACAAATACATCTTTGTCTAGCATTAATTGCAACTACACCGTATATTATGCCTATGTCTCCTGATAATCAAAAGACTCCGGTGTATATACATTCTACTAATGATACTGTGGTATTAGGCACTGGCTATGTGCCATATAAAGATCAACTGATTATAGCTGCTGATGTTATAAAAAAGAAAAATAGTAATCATGTATCTGCTTCCACTTTTTGTGCAATGGCAGGCAGCCTTGTTGGTTTCTGTCTAGGACATCTAATTATGCTATTTGCCGTTGGCCATGGAGCATCATGCCACAATTCCCAAGAAGTAAAGCATTATTATGAACATGATGGTATGCAAATAAGCGCCTTTATTGGATCTATAATAGGTGCAGGAATAGGCAACCGGATTGGTTCTTTAATTGACCAATCCAGATTCATTAAAATAACAGATAATGATATAAAGGAATATAAAAAACAATTAGATGCACATAAGAAAGATTAATATGAAACAAGATATACATGGATATCAATTTTTCAAAAAACTTATTGCATTACCTTATATCGAAAAAATAATATTATATGGATCACGAGCAAGAGGAGATACTCGTGATCGCTCTGATATTGATTTAGCTATAGAATGCCCACTATTAGGAATGAAGGTATTGTTATGTATAATAGAGATACTATATGAGTAAACAACAAATTCAAAAAGCACAAGAAAAATTAGAGAAAGCTCTCATTGCTCTTAAAGTTGCACTTGATGCAGAAAAGCAAGATAACAGACTCAATATTGATGCAACTATTCAACGATTTGAGTTTACTATAGAGTTGTTTTGGAAGTTTCTTCAACGTATTTTAAATGCTAAGGGTGTGGAAGTCCGCTTTCCCAAAGATGTACTCAAAGAAGCATATGCAGGAAAACTTATTGATGATGAACAAACATGGCTTGCTATGTTACATGATAAAAATGTAACATCACATACCTATGATGAATTGCAGGCAGACATTATATACAACCACATCAAACAATATTATCCTCTACTGCAAAATTCATTTAATGCACTAATCAAACAATTATAAAATAGCACTCTATGTATCAATTGATCATTGTGTTGACAAATTGGATTATTCATATATAATAAGTAATGAAGTATACATATTATAATTTGGAGGAAACCATATGAAACGCTTATATATAGGTATTTTAGCATTATGTACAATGCCTTTGCATACTATAGCAACACCAATAAGTAAAGCTAATGATCCTAATTCAATTGATTGGAATGAAGAGGCATGTGACGTTATTCTAGGTGGTGGGCAACTTGGATTATTAGCTGGGGGACTTTCTGGCGCCTTAGTATTGTCCAAAGTATGCGTACCCATTGGACTTATAAATCCAGGGGCTTATACGTTGTGTCATTTTTTGATGGCATTCACAGGAACCTTTGCCGGAGGTATAGCTGGTGCTGGATTAGGCATGGGCGCAGTTGTCATTAAAAAGAAAATGGAATTTAATGAATATAAAAAACAATTAGATGCATATAAAAAAAGAATAAACATGGTAAAATAGGGGAAATGTATATGAAATATGTATATTTAGGTTTTTTTATTTTATCTATTATATCAGCTACAGGATATGCAGAAACTAGAAAACAGTATGGCCTTAATCCCGACAAGATATTCACCAAGAAGGGCTTTTCTATTATACCTCTATCTGCCGGGGCTGGAGCTTCTGTGGGAGCTATAGTTGGCGAACATATATGTGCTAAGGATAACGTAACTTGTAAACTTATTCTTGCTGGACTTGGGGGTGGGGTAGGATGCTTAGCTTCTATGGTGGGAGTTGGTCTAGATAGTTATACTATTGAAGAACCTCTTGTAGATATCAAGTGTCATGAGCAGGGAGAAAGCCAAAATAAAAATACTCATATTAATAACTAAAACGTACTTCCCCGAGCATATATTTTGTTATCTATTAAGTTTTTAGTTGCAGAATAAGACAATGGAGGAAAATATGAAGAATAAAGCAATAGTAATAGCTTTATTAACCTCTATATTTGGATTACAATACATATCGACACGAGCTTCTGATAATTTGTTTACCCGTGGCCCTGGATTTTGGAGTAAATCATCCGATGAACATGCTACTGGCTTTTTTCAAAAATTAACACCACATGAAAGTCAACGTGAAAATTGGTATGCAGTAACCCCATATATAGCTGAATTTTGGTGTACAGCTTCTAATGTAGCACTATTGGGAGTCGGACTATATTATGGATCTCCTGAATTAATAGCAGCAGGTACAGTATCAGTTGTAAGTCATACAATTCCAAAGCGCTGGCTGTTGTATGTTGATAAACTTGGTGTATTATGCGCAACATCAAAAGTTATTCGTACCTATCCGGTTGTTCTAAATAATCCATGGTTATTGTTTCCCATTGCTGGAGTTGCCGGCGTCAATGCGATTGATGCCTATTGTGCCCGCAAAAAGGGATACACAGTTCCTCATGTAATATGGCATTGTGCTGCTGCAGCTGCTGCGGGATTATATTTAAGCCATTGTTAAGGGAAATTTATATGAAATACATATATTTATAAATACGAAAATAAATAGAGGGAACCTTATGAAACGCTTATATTTAGGTTTTTTAACTTTATTTGCAATACCTTTGCATACTATAACAACACCAATAAGCAAAGCTAATGACCCGAATTCATTGGCTAACGAATCTCAAAATATTATTGAAAATAATAAACATATATGTAGCAAAGTAATAGACTCTGTCAAAGAGCAACCTTTTAAATTTGTAGGGACTGTTGTGCTAGGGGCTAACATCGCTTGTATACCAAGTATGGGATTGGGTATTTTATTATGTAATAATAATGAAGAATGTATCAGAGTTTTTGCAAATCTTGGGGCATTAGTTGGTATAGTTTGGTCTAGTAAATATATGTATACTCAAGGACAACAAAAGCGCAAAGAACGCTTAAACCATGAAGCTGAAGAAAAATTAAAGAATATAAAATAATTAAGACAATAAGTAAAATGGAAATTTATATGAAATATGTATATTTAGGTCTTTTATCATTATTGTTGCTTTCAAACAGTCAACCTGTTTTATTAGCCAATGGAAACCAACATCTTTCAAAGCATGAAACTAAAAGTCAGAATGCTACACAACATATAAAAGATACAGCGGTAGCTGAAAATACCAAAAAAACTTCTGATCTTGCAGGTCTTGCAATAACAGGAGCATCAATGGTAACGACATCTATTATAAGCCATGTCATTGGCAATGTAGTTTGTAATGGAAATCACCGATGTGAAAATATTCTTATGACACTTGGGATTGCTATGGGAATAATAGGTAGTGGAATCTATATTAATGGCGACCTGACTGAAGAAATTACAAACAAATAAAAAAAAGGCGGACTCAATGTCCGCCTTTTTTTTATTTGTTTGCTGTATATTACTCGTTTTCTTCTTGGCCACCAAAGCTAACATTGGTGCGTCTCATTGGTCGACGTCCCATGCGGCGTGTACCTAATGGGCTACCAAGCATGTGGCCTTCTTCTTCATGACCAAAATGATGCATAGCTAAAGATTTGCTACTCTTTTTGGTTGAAGATTTTCTACCTGCTGCAGATTTGCGTTTTGCTGTACGTCTTTTTGGTGCGGCAGATTTACGTTTTGCCGTACCTTTTCTTGCTCCTGCAGTTTTTTTACGTGTCGCCGTACGTCTTTTTGGTGCAGCTACTTTACGTTTTGCAGTAGAGCGACGTTTAGCGGTTTTCTTGCGGCCAGTTGTACCACGTTTGGATGTTGCACGTTTTGCCATGCTGCGTTTTGCCGCACCTCTTTTTGCGGTTTTGCGTTTTGCTGTGGTACGCTTTTTGGTACCTGCAGCTTTGCGACTTGTCGTAGATTTTCTACGAGAAGTTGCCTTTCTTTTTTTTATAGCCATAACTACTCCTTTTTTTAGGCCTAATTTCTCTTACTACTTATCCTCACTTTTTATTATACGGTATCAAAATTACAAAACGCAATAATTGAAACAAAAATAATACTATTTTCTTGAAAAGTTTACTTTTCATCAATCAAAATAAAGGGTAATTTTTTTATTAATTACTGCGTAGAATCCGCTATTTTTTATGATAGGTACCTATATAATAATACGATTTATTTTTTTTAATTTATTTTTGAAAAATTTAATAAATATTATTATTTTTTTATATAAAAATATATAAATTATTGAGGTTTGCAATTTCTATTAACTATTATTAAATTAAAGGGGAGACAAAGCTATGAATAAAATATTTTATATAACTCACCTTACGCAGAGCCTGCGGGACAATAGGCAGTTTGAATAACTTTATTGAGTTCAAGCCATGCGGCTTTTAAACCACGAATGTAAATTTGGTCTTTTATAGAAAAATGATTTCTAGCAATCGGAATAGAAAT
>DASZEX010000020.1:0-10337 GCA_035940365.1 Candidatus Babeliales bacterium
GGGCCTCAGCTACCCAGAAGCCCACAAAATCGCCAGCGGCGAAGTTGAACAAGGCTTAAGTAATAAACGCGCTATAGAAAAACCTAATGTCCCTACCAAATTTGTAACACCTATAGATAACCAACCAAAACCAACTACCACTGCATGTCCTGGCGGTGCACCACAACAAGAAAAACCAACTGGCTGCGGCGACACAAATCCAAAAGTAGAACCAAGATTACCTGGCTTTGATGAAGCACCTCAGCAAGACCCTATAGATTGTAAATTCCCTGGTGAACAAGTAAAACCAATTTTACATTTTAAACAATCAGTAGAAGATGCAATAAAAGCAATAAAGGAAAAATTAGACAATATAAAGAAATTTGGAGAACAAAATTCTGAACTTAATCAATATGAATGTGACAATACATATGATGAAGTAAATAAAATAGCACAAGCAAATACAACACCCATTAAAATACAACCAATAACTATTCAAGGAAAGCCTGCCATTGTTTATTATTATGAAAATGGTAAAATAGTAATTAGGGAACATAGTTCTGGTGATAAGCATAAAACCAAATCTCCGGGCCTACCAACAATAGAAACTCAAATACAAGGCACTAGATTACAAGATAAAATCAGATTAAATGGAAATGGTAATAACATAGTAATTACAGAAGAATAGTTGAGATGCATCATATGAATAAATCTATACCTATAGCCGAAACTATAAATATAGTTAGTGATACTATTGTTGGTGTATATACCCCTTGGTTTCCGTTTAAACAATGCGATGCTTCATATAGCATTACTGATTTCAATCATTCTTTTAAAGGATTAGAAATAACTCTTGAACAGCGTGAATCAGATAAAAACATAGTATTAAAAGTGTATTTTTTTGGCAGAAAAGTAATTAGTAATGTTGTAAATGAATCTTATAGAGGGAAATTTAATGTTCAGTCTCCTGAATTATTAAAAGATGTAGGTTCATGTGGGCCGCTATTTAAAGTAGAAAATTCTGATTATATGCGATATCTTGAAGAGCAATCAGGTGGCATTATGGCTTTAATGGATTTTAAACATTATTTTATTTTAGATACTGAAGTAAGTATTGATGTTGCATCTCAGTGGCAGCCTCGCATAGAATTATATGAGGATACCATTTTAATTGAAGAACTTGATGAAGTATATCATTTTAGTTCACCGCAACTAAGTTAAATAATGAACTTTGCATCTCTAGTTTTTTAGGCTAGAGATGCAATCTATAAAAAAACTAAACCTATGCCCAAACCCTGGTGCGCTTTCACAAGAAAAACAACCGGCTGTGGCAGTACTATACTACAGGTAGAACTACAATCGCCTGGTTTTGATTCAGCATTGCCACAAGACCCTAAGGACTGAACTCCTTCCTTAAGTTTTTTAGATTGTATGAATTATATAATTACTGCTAAACATGCATAGTATTATATTGCCCATATTGGTGGAGATGATGGATTTCGTGGATCTGTTTTTGGTTATTCCAGAAAAAAAATGCATAATTCGCTCTATGTTCTGATATTACTTGTTGGACTATAGTAAAAGTAGCGGACGAATGGCATACAATATGTTATTATCTATTATAGTAGTTCTAAAATAGTCCGATAGGGTGCACCATACTTCGCTTTAATTCTACGAAGCTTTAGCAAAGTAGAAAGCTTCGTATGGCGAGCCAATTTTTTCAATGAAATAGATAAGATAAGTAACAAACTAAGCGAAGTATGTCTTTCGTGATGAAAAAAATAATAGTTCTGGCATGTGCTATAGTAGCAGAAAATTGCAGTAATACGTATGCAATGCATGATTGGTACTTTAGGTTAAGTCATAGAGCTTGTAGTTGGTGGCATAAAAGGGCTTGTAACTGGTGGTATAAAAAAGATAAACAGCCTGATGAATTTCCTAATATAGATGCATTTGATGAGTTTGGTCCACTGAAAGACAAGAACGGCAGATCCTATCCAAAGTCAGACTTGCAGGAATTTGATAATGATGGGAAATTTCCTATTGACTTGCGGACTAGATGTTCCAAACTTGCATTTATACAAAATCATTCGTTGCCGATTTTTGGTAAAGATCGTGCCCTGCTAAATTTTGCTCGTACTATGGCTAAATATGAGAAAAAATGGAACTCATGGCATACGGATCTACTATTTAATGAAAATACAAAACAAATTTCCATGCATACGTTTAATATAAATGTTGGATTTAATAAGCAAGGAGAACCCTTATATATTAGACAAGATTATAAAAGCCCATACTACAAATTTGGATCAGTTACCGATGATATGTATAAAATTCTAGATAAATGGCAAATTATTGCACTCAATACTATGAGTGCTCGAGAAAATACTGCATATCATGATGAGCTAAAATTTCTATATACTCAACTTCACAAAATGGAATTGTATTGGAACATGAAATCGAATAAAGAACACGAAGCTCAAAAAAATGAATATAGAAAAACATATGATTTATTACAATCAGAAATCGAGAAATTTAAAATTGATCAAAATCGTACTATGTTCACCCGTTCCTTTATGAAAAAAAGCGATTTTACAGCCATTCAATCAATGCGAAAAGCATATGCAGAATCAGAGCAAAAATCAGAAAATCTATTATAGAATGTTATCTTAAGTTTTTTCTTCATACTACTTGTATAGAGTTATTCTGTGTAATAAACATTCCTAATTAGCAAACATTACTATAAGGAATGTTTACAGTAAAAATATATTCTATAAACTAAGCATTAATGCATGATTTAGCAAAATAGTAATTAGACGGAGGTTATATTTTTCATGGCAGCAAAAAGTTATACAACGAAAATTGACTTAGTAATAGCGTTAGTGTTGATGATAATTTCTTCTGGAAAATTCAATGGCATGGATTTGACTAATGTTGCAGAAGTGCAATCACCGTCTATGTTGTGTAACATAGAAGATAAGAAAATGCAAATGATTACATTAGAAAATAACCAATTATGTAAACTTAATATCGCATTATCTGAAGTTTCAAATAACTCATTAGGTGTATATTGTAACTATCAAGATCGAGGTATACTTACTATTTCTAAAGAAATGCTTTTTGAACTTAATACACCAGGAGATTTGAAAAATCTTTTTGAAAAAAATCAAATAATGACGAAGCCTCGTACCCCTTGCCCAAAGCTATCACCATGGAGTCATGAACAATGGGATACTGCATATTATACGCTTATAGATCAGTTAGAAGACATACCAAAAACTGTTCCAAAAGGGCAAAAAGTAAATTTAGAACAATTCTCAGGGCGCTTGATTGATATAAAGCAAATTCTAAAATCTTTCTTACCGACAAATGATATTATTCCCTTAGAAGATAGCTTTTTAATTAAGGATGATCCATTCAGTCGACTTTTAACTTATTTCAGGCTACAACTAGTGATCAAGAAAAAAAATTTGTCCCATGTTTTTCTTCCATTAAAACTTTTGGTTGTGCGTGATAGAATTACAAGAAAATATATGGAATATCAAGAGGCATTGAGCTTTCTGGATAATACAATTAAAAAAACGTGTACTCAGTTAATGTTTCTTGAAGTTATGGTTGAGTATTGCCCTGATTCTTCTGATAATTATGATCTCCTTGTTTTAGCAAAAAAGCAGACAAGATATAAAACTACTTTGACCAAAGAAGCGTTTGCGGATCTTCAAGAATTGATTAAAGAAGCACCATTTGATGTTGGTTACGCCAATATTTTTAGTGATGTTAATGGAAATGCGATAATTGTAGATACAGAATTTAAGGGCGAACCAGCTACAACTTCTATAACAAAGCTCAAGCAGAGATATAAAACAAATGAATAATTGACCAAAAATTTCTGTTAACACATTTCCTGGTAACATTTCAAAACAAGAAAAACCAACCGAATGTGGTAATGCAAACCCAATAAGAAAACCTCAATTACCTGGTTTTGAAATAACACCACCACAAGACCCTATAGATTATAAAACTCCCTGATGAATTGGCTCAGTATTGCGCAATTCATGAAATTACTCAATACATATAGACAACCACAAATAGTAGAAACCCAATATTATTAATATCGACTAACGTGTATGGTAGATTATATGATTATTTAATGTATTGGGCTCATATACAGTAATCAATAAAAAAAGATAAGCGTAATAATTAAAAGTATACTCAATACAAACGGCCAGTACATAATGCGGACAATCAGATAATTAATAAAAAAACGTCCACGATTAAGTGAATACAAAAGTCCATTAATGGTAATCAGTAAGATAATTCCATATACTATAAAATAAAAATACTCAAAATAAGTTAAACGTGATGATTCGACTGAACGTTGAAATGTCTGATGCGCTAAAAGCGTAGCAAACAAAAGACCGGAGCAAAGTGATAATATCATTTGTGCCAATTTGGTATTTTTTTCGCTTAATCCAATAATGAGAAGAATAGCAAATGCAACTAAAAGAATAATGACTATAGGCAAAAAACTGCGCATAAATGGATATACAAAATTGCGATGCACTGCAATATTAAAACATAGAGTCGGAAAATCAGTTTGCTGATTGTAATCTTTAATCCCAAAATCAGTACTAAAATGAGTAAGTTCATAAAATGAATAGGTAGAAGCAATGGTCCAGGGACCGGTATTGGCCATCGGATCTATTTCAGGGTTTGGCTTATGAATTCCGGTAAATGCATCAAAATCAGGCGTTAAAATGATCGCTTTGGTATAATCCTTATGTCCAAGTACGAGTATCAAATTTTGTTGGTCAAATGGATATTTCGTATATTCAAAATTTCCTTTTATTTTAGCATGAAAACGCCACCCAATTGTATTTATATTATCATGTGTATATTCATATACTTTTTCAAATGATTGTTCTATAGCATTAAAAATAATGACACTTTTTTCTAGTGAAGCATCTTTTTTGATATTATATTTCTGCCAAATATGGCCATGTACTGTCATAATAGGATTGGTTGTTTCTAAAGTAACTTCATATAAATAAAGCCCCGTGGGAATAAAGTGAATATCTTGTTTATATAACTGTGGATTAGTTTTTTTATGCAGAAAAAGAAATCTATTGAGTGTAATTTCTGAATCAATAATATTACTATGTGATAGTTGATTTTCTGTAGATATACTATCAAAAAACCATATGGTACATATACTTACAAAAATTAATAATGCGCATATAGAAGAAGTAAGCCATAATGCCTGAGTTCTGCCTACATATATTTTACATATAAGTGTAGTAAGAAAGATAAAAAATAAGAGTAGCGAAAATACAATATGTGTCAGAAGTCGGCGAATATATGTATTTGGTATAAAATTTTCTTTTTCGGGGCCAACAATAATAAGTGACCAACCAGCATAAGATAGGGTATTAAATATAGCCTTATACGTGTTATGTAATGAGCCTGGTATAGTAAATATCATTTCTCCATGAGGAGTACGGGCAATAAGATTGCCTAATCTAATAAATGCTTTATTACCTTGTATGCTAGTTAAATCAAACAATGTCATTCCTTTTTTGACATATTCCTCAGAAGGATGAGATAAAATAAGGGCATTACGTGTAACTAATATTGCATAGCTTTCTTTTTGTACATTAAATGATGAGACCAAAGTGCCCAAATAATCTAAAATAAAATCAAGTGCAAAAACACCACTAAATTTTTTACTTCGTGTTTTTTGGTCATATGCAAACATAGGAATAACATAGGTAATTACATTTTTATCTAATGATGCATCATACATAGGATCAATCCATTGAGCATTCATTGTCTGTCCAGCATTATACCAAGATGTTGCAGTATAGTCGTACCATGTTTCCAAAGTAGTTTGAGTTATGCCAGATGATTCATGAGTAAATTGTATAGAATGAAATTGCTGAGTAGGATCAAATTGATATGGTGCAAATGAAGCAGATACGCTATATATTTCAGGATGCTCTTCTAATGTTTTTTGCATATCAGTAAGTAATGTCATATATGCCGAAGGATTGTTAATACTTCCTCCGGCTAGGTCAGCTAGCTTATCTCCTAATTTCATAAAATGATGTAAATCTTGATCGATACTACTAATAATTTGTTGCAGGCTATCTTTATTTGTTTTTTGTAATGTATGAGTTTCTTGCCTAACTACATATATATATTTATACACACAATATACCGAAAGTCCCAAAAAAATAAGTGTCCCTAATCCCAAAAATGTGCGAATAAAAAGAGGTGACATTTTTTGCATTATATCTCTTTGTTTATCTAGTATCTTTGGTATTATGTATAGATTTTATCGGTAATGTGTCTATAATAGCCTGAATATCTTGCATCTGTTGTATTCCCTTTTCTATCCCAGTAGTAATTGCTTGCATGATATCTTGTGATTCATTAATTGCATTATTAATAGCTTCTTGTAATGATATACGCTCTGTTTGAGCATAATGAATTTTATCTGTTGCATTGCGTAATTCTTTATGTTTTTCAAGCCGTGCAGGAAGATTTTGGTTTGTAGCCGTTATTGCTTGTTCTACTTTTAATAAAATATCAGAAATAGAAGCTGCAATCTTTTTATTTTCATGCAAGCTATTTTCTAACTGCTTAATTAAATTACCCGCATGTTGCGAATCATGTAATGATACTAAAAGTTGCTGTGTATGGAATAAAGCTGTGTTCAGTTCAGTATATACATTGAGTGCGCGATGTGTTTCCATATATATAGTATTAAAATTTTTATGTACATGTTCTTCATCTTCATCTAATTGCTTGGTGGTATCTATAATAGTTTGTATTGCCGCATCAGTTTGTTTGCTAATAAGATCAAGTGAAGTATAAGAGGCATGTATAGTCTGTGTGGTATCAAATAATGCTTGGCTTGATGCGGTAAGTCGATCAAAGACTTTTACGTTAGTATGAGTACTCATTTGAGTGTATATATAATCTATTTTTTTAGTTATTGTGTCTATTGTATCTTGTAATCTTATTGTATAGGTAATCAAATTATTATATGCTTGTGTTATAATACCTACAGTAGGACTTTGAACAACAGTAACATTCTTCAAAGATTTTGATACATTATTGATATAAGGCGATACTTCTTTTGCCAATAAAATTAAAGGTGCTATACTAATACGCACCAGTATAAATGAAAAAATAAATACCAACAGAATAACCAGCAATGATGAAAATATTGTACGTATTGCAAGTGTTCTAATGGGTGCAAATGCCTCATCTGTAGTAATTTTGGCAATAATATTCCATTGTAGGCCGGGAATTATAACGGGTGCATAAGATAACAAAGACTTATTATTTAAATAATCTTTATCAATTACAGTACTTGATTGTTTTCCATCTACAATTTTTTCTAGAGCCTGACCAACTTGCTGTAATAATATAGTAGTATTGTAAATTTTTATTTTATCAATAGTATCATGATCAACATGTAATTCTTGTAGTTTATTAATATAAGCAGTACGATCTTCAATAAAAAACCGTGACATTGAACGCATGAGTTTATCGCTACCACGTAAATATACTTCGCCGGTATTACCAAGCCCTACATCTGTCCAACGTTTATCGTAAGTCATAATACTATTAATAATTTTTATTGGCATTTGGAATATAAGCACACCAACCTTTTTGCCTTCACTAAACATTGGCGTACCAATAAAGGAAATAGGTGTTCCGTATAATGGATCATAAAATGCAAAATCAGTGATTTTGATAAAATTTTCATCTGATGTTTTCTGACATTCAAGAAATGTTTCTGCAAGTGGTGTATCTTTCAGGGGACCAGTCAAAAGATTAGTAGCAAAATCGATGGCTTTGCCTATTGTAAATAATACATACCCGGTATCAGGATCAATAAAATAAATGTCAGAATAACCAAAGCGAGTTACATATTTGCTATAAATTGAATGATATAATATATGTGTATTATCATAATCAGTCCCATCTTTTATACCATTAAATTCACGTTTACTTTCAAGTGAATTAGGATTGCGAGCAATATAACGTGTTTGAAAAATAATGGTTTTTCGGTCATTTGGGAAAAATTCACCTAAAGTTTTTTTTGTCGTTGCTGTTTCATTTATTTTAGGTAAAAATACTTGTTCATAAAAAGTTGTTAGTTCTTTTTTACATTGTTCAAATTCTGCGTCTGATACATCCATTGCATAAAAACTAGTTTTGAATGTATGTATGGCATTCAAGCTCATCGTACTTTCAGAAAAGGTTAAGCATTGGAAACTGACATCTCTAAATGTTTGTTCAATTTCTGTTTTTTTTGATTCACGAATAGCAGTTAATCGCTCAATAGTAGCAGAGCGCAACTGTTCTCGCGCACTATAAAAATTAATGCCACTAATAACAAGTAATGCAAAAAGTGTGGTGCTCAAAAATCCAATTAACAGTTTTGTCTGCAAAGAGATGCTGGCAAACATATCTATACCTATTATGCATAAGGTTACTATTTACTGTTAACCGTAATGAATACTAAGATATACACGCAATAGTTTATGTAGATATAATTTTGATTATCAAGATAAATACTTTGGATCAGTTGCATCATCAATTATATGTTTGGGCAAATATGAGGACCATTTATTATAAATATTAATACGTTCCTCAAATAGCATTACTTCATATTCCAATGCATCAATACTATCTGATATATAGGTATATTGTGGTGATTTATATGTCTGAAATTCATTATCTATCGCTTTTATGTTACCCTTAGCAATACGTACTTTATTCTTAAAAGTGCCCAGTAGAGCTGTGAAATTATTTTTATCGTTATCGTAGAGCTTCCCATTTAATGCATCATCAAATCCTGTTTCAAGTGGATTTTCGTTTTCATTAAGTATTACAAAATCATTATGCTGATTACTTATTCTTTGTGCTACCTCTAACATTTTGATGTGTGGTTTAGTAAATTTTTTTAAATTACCTTTTGTATTCCCTATTTCTTTCAATATATTATTTCGTGTTGATTCGGGTAACTTATATGCATCATACGTAATGCCATTAATAGATTGTTTAATATATTTTTTTGATTCAATAATGCTTTGCTTTTCATGATTTAAAGGCCAAGTAGTAACTTGAGTAGGTATATAAAATATGCCTGGTACCGGTAATTTTGGTAACAGTATTCTTTGCTTAAACATTATAGATACCTGTAATAAACCGACGCTTTGATTAAGCTTCTGCAGTCTAGTATTAATATTTTGCACGGCTTGTTCATCTACTTCTACTTTTTCTGGTATATCATCGTTTATAGTTTTTTGCGAGGACGGCTTTGTTACTATTTTTTGGCTATGTACTATTTGTTCAAGCTGTGATTGCAGGCTTGCAATACTGCGTAATTTTTCTACTATAGCAGGCCAACCATCCTTATTGTTTTTGCACGGATCAGTATCAGGTATATGAGCCATTTTTTCTTCTATAGTTTGTATAATATTTGGCAATAGAGGATCAGGTCGAAAAAATGCCACAGGAGGAATGACTTCTTGTTCTGCCAAAGATCCTTCTATTGCAAGCATATCTTGCGTTATGGCTTGCAAAACACTTTGTGCATGACAAGTTTGCACATCTATAGGAGTATATCTTTTGTTTAAACCTGCAAGGCCATAATATTGATCATCTCTATCCCATGCTTTATGCATAATAGAAGCAATATCATTGGACGGCGTTGTATCTTTATCTATATTGTTTTCTGCAGGTATATTATTTTTGTCTTGGCCAGATATGGAAGATGTGCAATTATCTCTTTGTTTTTTTGTTTCTTTAGCTGCAGTAGATGTAGTAGCAATAGCGGATTGGGAAGTTTGTTTATCAGAACAACCAAATAAATTTATTTTTTGATCATACAGATAATTGAGGTATGCATCATGTGCGTTATATTGTTTTAAAATAGTTATAGTTACTTCAATATCTGTTATCTGTTTTTTTACTTGATTATATTCAGGAGATGTAGGACATATTGTTGTATTAAAAGCCTTTAATGTATCTAAAAATTTAATTACTTCGGCTTTTTTTTGCTGTACATAATTATCATGACTACGTATAGATGATTTTGCATCTACACGTTGTATACAATTGAGGGTTGTCAAATTATTTCTTATATCGTGATCTATCATTACCTTAGAGAACTTTTTAGCTTGAATAAGCAATTCATTAGACCTAATTTCTTGGTCTATTGATTCAAAGAATTCTTTATTCAAACATTCTGTAATTATTTTTTGTACAAACTCAATATTTGAACTGCAATATTGTCTATTATCGCTTGTAAGTGACTTTAAAAAAAGAGACAAATTGTT
>DASZEX010000021.1:0-3785 GCA_035940365.1 Candidatus Babeliales bacterium
GATTTGCTGGCATTAAAAAACTGTTTGGTATACAATCGTATATTGAATGCATTTGCTCTCTCCGTTGATTTTTATTTTTATTTCTTCGGAGAGAGTCTCTCACATTTTTTTTACTTTGTCAGTTTCTGGATAGGCTCTAATGATATTGAAATTAGAAATGGTACTGTTTGGGGGTTTACGGGAAATGGTATTTTTGCTGATACAGGTACTACCAAATTATATATTCATGATATAGTTACCAAATTTAATGGTGTGCGTGATACAACTGCTGTGGCGCCTGGCAGTAATGCTGGTATAAGCATAATAGGTAATTTTATGCTTAGTACTTTAATTAATGACGTCTATATTAAAGATGTTCAATCATATGGCAATGGAGGCATTGTAACTGGCTCGGGTTTGCAGATCATATATGCTAATCGTATAAAAATAGAACGTTTTATAGGTAATGATAATGGCCTTGTTTTAAATCCGTTCACTCCATTGGGTGACAATGGTTTTGGTGTTTTTTTGAATAATTGCAATGATATAGAATGCATTAATTGTACTACAGATCACAATGGTGGAAATATTTTGGGTTATGGTATTTATGCACAATTATCTATTGGAATGTCTTGTACGCAATGTATTGCCAATGCTCAACTGGCAGGTTTTGCTCTTGATGGTGGCCTTGGTTCAAAAGTTGCCGGTATAGCATTAGAACAAGTAGCTAATTTTGTATTACGTGAATGTTTAATTGCTGATTCAGTTAATTTCTCAACAGTAACTGGACTTGGGGTTGATGCTAATGGTGTTTCTGGTATTTCTGTACTTCGATGTATATATGGATTATTAGAAGGATGTCATGTTAATGATAGTAATGCACCTAATGGAACGGCTAATTTTTGTCATGGATTTTCTGTACTAGGTAACTTATTTGGAGATCTTAGTAATTGCAAAGATATTGTTTTCAAAAATTGCAGTGCAAAAAATATTGGTCAAACAAGCTCTGTATTGGATGCGATAGGATTTAGCACTCGTCGTGATGATATTATCAGTAATGGGACGCAAGATCTTATTTTTGATAATTGTGTAGTAGAGGGAGTTTCTGGTGGAGGAAGTAATAATAATGGTTTCTGGTTATATGATTCACTACGGTCAATTATTAAAAATAGTACTATAAAAGATTGTGTATCTGGTATTGGTGCAGCAATTATGGTTGATGGAGCAGGTGCTTCTTTGACTAAAAATTTGTTAATAAATAATATATTACATAGTAATACTGAATTTGGTATTTTCAATACTGGAAATACTACCGATACGGCAGCTATAAATAATTATGCTTACCATAATGCTGGAGGTAATTTTATTGGATTACCGGCAAATACGGCAATTCAAACATGGGTCGTTGGAGGTGGACCTATTGCAGCTCAAACAACACCATCTTTTGATAATTTTGATATTGTACAACCTTCATAAATAATTAAAAGTATCTTCTTATATAAAAGAGGGATTCAAAACCCCTCTTTTTTTGTTGCTGGAGCTACATTTATCAGTACACTAAATATATATAAGAATGTTTTTATTGGTAAACCAGGAGGTTTTGTGAAAAAAAAATTTTATGTGACTACTCCTATTTATTATGTGACAGCAAAACCACATTTAGGTTCATTGTATTCTACCCTTATTGCTGATGTGGTGGCCAGGTGGAACCAATTATTGGGATATGGAAGTTATTTTGTTACTGGTACTGATGAACATGGTCAAAAAGTAGCACAAGCAGCTGCACAGGCAGGTCTTGGTCCACAGGAGTTTGTAGATAGTTTGATCCCGGCATATCAAAAGGTATGGAATTTTTACCATATAGAATATGATCAGTTTATGCGTACATCCAGTGCCAAGCATAAAATAGGTGCTCAGACCTTGGTATCTACATTATTGGAATCTGGCGATATTTATGTTGATGTATACGAAGGTTGGTATTGTACATCATGTGAAACGTTTGTTACTCGTGGTGATACACCCGCAAATAATGCTCCTAGCTGCCCTTCATGCAATGGTACAACTACATTTTTAAAAGAACAGACCTATTTTTTTAAATTATCTGCTTATCAACAAAAACTTCTTGCTTTTTATGCAAAAAATCCTGATTTTATTACACCAAAAGAACGATTTAATGAAGTCATTCGTTTTGTAGAAGATGGACTGAAAGATTTAAGTATTTCACGTACTACTGTACCATGGGGTGTGCCATTTCCAGGAGATGAAAAGCATACTATTTATGTATGGGTTGAGGCACTTTGTAATTATATTACCGCGGTTGGTTATGGCGATCCAAAGGCCAAAAATTGCTTTGCTGATATGTGGCCTGCAGACTTACATATTATTGGAAAAGATATTATTCGCTTTCATGCGGTATATTGGCCAGCATTACTTATGGCAGCAGAACTTGCATTACCTAAGCGTCTTTTGGTGCATGGATGGATTACGGTAGATCAAAAAAAGATGTCTAAATCAGCAGGAAATGCTATTGATCCCTATTATCTAGCAACAAAGTATGGTGCAGAAGAAGTGCGCTACTACTTGTTGCGCCATATGCCAATAACTCAAGATGGTGATTTTAGTACTACTAATTTAGAACAAAGTATTACATCCGAACTTGCAAATACACTGAGCAATTTATTTAATCGCATGACAGTACTTGCCAATACTCATAATCTTACTACTATACAAATACCAACGGCATGGTCAGTACCTGCAAAAGAAGTACATGCTGCCTGTGATACTATGATTAGCAGTTATAATGAGCATATGAAAAATTATTATATACATTTAGCATTGGGTACTGTATGGGACTTTTTACATATAGTTAATGCCTATTTTCATGCTCAAGAACCATGGAAATTAATTAAATCAGATCAGACATTATGTATGGAAGTCCTGAGTGTTGTATCCCATAGTCTTTATGCAGTAGCAACCTTATTACTACCTATTATGCCATATAAAATGATGGAACTTATACAAGGTCTTGGCCATACGTATACGTATGGAATTGATACATTAGAAATAATGCAAATTAATCGATGGCATAAAACGTTTTCACTTACATTAATCAAACCATTATTTGTCAAAATTGATCAAGAAAGACAAATGGTAGCAGAATCTGAATCAAAGCAAGAAAAACCATTAATCCACCAAACAAATAGTATTGAATCTGATATTGATATTGAAGATATAAAAAAAATTGCTTTGCATGTTGGTTATATACAAGACGTACAACCTATTGCAAAATCGGATAAGTTACTTCAGTTATTAGTAGATTTTGGCCCGCTTGGTACTCGCACTATTCTAGCTGGTATTAAACAATTTTATACATCAGAACAACTGATTAATACACAAGCAATTTTTGTATATAATTTAAAACCTCGTACTATGATGGGGATTCAATCTCATGGTATGATGTTAATGGCAAAAGATGAACATAATGTTCCTCACATCGTGCGCCCGATACATAAAGTACCTAATGGAACACGTTTAGCTTAGCAATTTTTTTTATATATTTAAAAAAGCTCCAGGTGAAAGTGGAGCTTTTTTTTGACAAATTATTTTTTGGTATGTTAGATTTAAAAAAACTATTTTTTCTTACAAAAAAGGGGAAAGATAATGCTAGCATATGTATTTCTTATTTTAAGCATGGTAATACCTACGTTTTTTAATACAACATTGCATGCAGAACCTTGTGTGGCTCCTATTCCAGGCGAAAATTTATGGCGGCTTACTAGCCGTATTGGCACATGCTTAGATATTCT
>DASZEX010000022.1:0-14923 GCA_035940365.1 Candidatus Babeliales bacterium
AACGTATGCATGATACAGGATTATAATTAAGTACAAGAATTGATATAAGGAACATAGAAATGATAGATAAACAAGAAACTGCCCAAAAAATTAGCGCCATTGTTGCAGAAAAGTTATCTATAGATAAAAGTACCATAACACCAGAATCAACCTTGCAAGATTTGGGGGCTGACTCACTGGATATGGTAGAAATTATTATGCAAATTGAAGAAGAGTTTGGTATTCAAATTAATGATGAAGAAGCCGAAAAGCTCAATACCATGGCAGAAGTAGTAGATTACGTACACGAACGCAGAAAAAGTTAAGAAAGATATCTATCTAATACATATTGAATACTTTCTATGTAACTACTGAGGCGTTCTATTTCATCATATAATTCTTTTTCTGCTGCTTTTGCACGTGCATGTGAAATACCCTCAAATTCTGTTTTGATTTTTTCAAAGATATTTTGTAATACAGATAATTCATAGATAAACATATGTTGTATAGTTAATAAATCTTCAGCGACTTTACTATGCTTTTGCATGATAGTACAAATATCAGCTGGTTCATTTTGTGTACCAAGCTGAGGATTGTACGATATGTCTTCTTCTTGGCATATAATAGGTATTTGTATTGTAGCTATTGCAGCAACTATTAATAGATATTTATTCATTATTTTTCCTTTGTTTTTCAATAATTATTGTTCCATCTTTAATGCCTTCTAGAAGAGAAAGAGCATAGTTAATACTGTAAATTTGATTTTTGTATATAGATATGACTCTTAGAAATATAGCTAAATTCTTTTCGAATTTTTCTAGTTCATTTTTTGGCATTTTTTTCCAGCTAGGTTGCAACCTATACAATTCTTTATCATATTCTGTTTCATAATATTTCAATTTTTCTTCTAAATATTTTTTTAATATAGATAGATTGTATATTATGTCGCTTTGAATATCTAATGGAGGTGGGCATTCATCTTGATATAAATCTTCCAGTTTTATATCTTTATGTAGTTCTGACCCAAACCCAAAATAAGGGGCTGAGCTATAAGGTAATCCTTGTGCCCAATTATTTGTTGTAGTTACCAAGCATGCAATTACTAAATATTTATTCATTCCCTTTCCTTTTCTTCAATACAATCTAATGCATATTGAACAGCATTAATATATAATGCATATAAAGATATCATAGATTTCAGGTACTTGGTCTGCGGATCTTGTGGGCAATCAGAAACAAGTGGTGACCCCTTAGGTCTATATATAGGTCCACTTAGAGCTAGTGTGCTTTTGGTATTTGATAGATCTCGTTTTAAAAAGTAAAGCAATTGAGATAATATAGATTTTGCCCGGTTATGTTTATCCATATTTTGAAAATCAGTTAATGTTTCCTCAAGAATTGGTTCGGGAAACCAAGATAAAGAAGGCATATATACTTTTCCATAGTATGGAGAATAGTATCCTCCCATCATAGAATAGCTATAATGAGAAAAAAGAATGGAGTATGCCATAATCGAGCTATATAAAAGAATGCGTTTCATAATAACCATCCATTTTATTTGTATTTTTATATACTTAATACAAGTATAACTTTTTTTAAATCTATAAAGCAATAATTCAAATAAAAATATTTATAAATAGCTATCTAGAGCTTAAAAGATGCCATATACTAATTTCATTAAGGCGGCATTTGTTGCATAGTAATTAATTATTCTGATAGTCTTATTTAAAGATTTAGTATAATAAGTAAAGTGGGCTAGCATGATATATTCATTTAAATATATATTATTTATTTTATTACATATATCATATATTTTTGTTAATAATACTGTAATTATTGCTTCTGTACCGCATTATGCATCATTAGTTGATTTTATTCAAGAAAAACCAAATATGTTTGCTATAAAAAAGCAAACGGCAGAGGAAATACTTCGCGAACAACCTACTGCTATTATATCACAAACAGATGCTCATTTATTATTTAGCAATATATATAATAGATCATTGAGGTTGCGTTTATTACTTTCATTGCAGCTTCCTTTTAAGGGATTGTCGTCATTATATCAAGTAGGAAAAACATGGTTGTATGGTGCGTCTTTGTATCCTGCTGATAGTGCAATCAGAGCACTTCTTGAGCGAGAATATAGATACAATAATCAAGAATATTACATATTGTACCATGCAACAACATTGACCAATTATGCTATGCATTATATTGATACATCATTATACAACCTTAATGAACATATAATAAAAAATACAGATAATTATTCAGTTCCACAGTCCTATTTAATTTTGCGCCAACCATCTCCCAATCAACCGCAAGAATCTATCGCTATTCAAAAGAGTAAAAGAGAGCAATATATAAAACAGGGAGTTGGTTTTGGGTGGAATGCGTTAAAAAGACATCAACGTTATTTGATGTCATGTAATTATGCCCTTTCAGGAAATAATGCGCGAATGCGTAGCGGTGAATCATCTCTTGAATATTGGCTTTTAAATTTTAATTTAGATGTTCTGGGTACGATTTATAAACCTTTTGATCTTATATATGCCAAATATCCAGAAATTAAACTATTTGCAAAACAATATACGCCTGCTTTCAATGAGGCTATTAACAATTTACATTCACAAGCTTTATGTGGAGTAATGATTCAAATTATTTTCAAATCTTCAGATCTATTGCGTGCTTGTGTATATACATCATCTATTGGTGGATACAAAACGGGTATTTGGTTACATGGTGACCGTTATATTTCTGATCCAGTTGAAATACTTCAGGCTATTACGCATACACCATATTTGATAGATTCCAATATTGATATTATACAATTTCGTCTTATATTAACGGATGATCTACTACTTGATCCATCGCATGTGCAAGTGAAAAATAATATAGAAATGTATGCTCAGACTGTTAATCAGGAAGCATTGGAAACATTTCATGATAAGATTAAATCTATAATGAGTACTATTATAGAAGATTATAAAAATCCTGCGTATTGGTCAAAATAGCATTTATATATTTTTGTTGTATTACATATGCAAAACAGTTGCTTTTTTTTATTGCAAAATAAGGTTTAATTGGTGTAAAACATGCATGGACATATGACCAATATTATAGATAATCATTTCTAGCGTTATTACATAATAAACGCGAGTTCGATTTTAAACAAAACCTTCGATAGGGATTCCAGATCGTGCAATTGAAGGTTTGGTAGGTCTGAAAAAATATGCGATAAGAGTAGATAAAACATGGCAAAGAAAATTGGCGGGGCTGCGGTGTCGGGTATGTTCAATTTCAAAATCCGTTTTCAAAATGCCAATACATGATTCGACAGTGCCTCGTTTTCTCAGAAACAATTTATCAGAAATATCCATAAGAGAATTTTTCATATTTTTTCTAATTTTTGTAATAAGATGAATACCGTTTTCGTAGAGTAATTGAAAAAATGATGAATTTACAAGATACCCTTTATCTCCAAATAATTTGCCAAAAATATTTCTAGTAAGTATTTCAAGTAGATTTGTATTATTATCAGCAACATTCCCAGAAGTTATGTAAAAATCGATAATTTCACCAAAATTATTAATGATAAAATGTACCTTAAATCCATAAAACCATCCAACACTTGTCTTGCCCCTTTTCGCAAGATTTTTGAATACTTTATGTGAATGAATACGCCTATTGTGACATACTTTTAATGAAAAACTATCTATAATTGACCACCCTGTACATGCTGCACAATATATTTTCAAAAACAAAAGCATAGGCATAATCGCTTCTGATTTTAATTCAATAAAACGGCTATAGCTTACTAAACTTCTGAAATCTGATTTCATATATACTAGTACCTGTTTTTCATAATATGATTTGAAATTTTTATAACCAGAATAATGATAATAAACACATATTGTTATTATTTCACTCAGGCTTAGTGAACATGTTCTTCTTATAATTTTTTGATTATCTTCTGATATGCTTTTTGCTTTCAATGTTGCTTCAAATACTTTGCAAAATTCATCAACATGGTAAAATATTGTCACGAGCATGTACTTCTCCTTTTTTTGAAGTGATTATAAAAAAAGTCTAGTACATTGCTCGTTTTTTGTTAAATTTCTAAAATCGAACTCGCGTTTTATTACTAAATCCAACCTTATCCGATTTTTGGAGGCTCTTTCTATACCTTCCGACACGACATTTCTAATGTGTCTCTAATACGACATTATCACAGTGTCGTGACACCAGGTGATAACTGACTTTACAAAATTATCATTATATGCTAATTTCTTTCTGAATAATGATATTAGGCATATTATATTTGGAAGACCTATGAAAAAGAACCTACATCCTGAACTTCATGAAGTTATGGCAGAATGTGCCTGTGGCTTCTCTTTTCCTACCCGATCTACTTCAAAATCGGTTAGAGTGACTTTGTGTTCACGTTGCCATCCTTTTTATACGGGTGCACAAAAATATGTGGATACTGCGGGTCGTATTGATAAATTTAAGAAAAAATTCGGCGCCAAAGCCTAACATAGGCGATTGTATTCATGATACAAGAATTATGGTGGCAAGCTATTAAAGATCGGCACGTGGACTTAAGTCTGCGTGCCGGTAATCCTAATTTATCCCCAGAAGAACGCCGTACTGTCCAAAAGGAACTCGCTTTCCTTGATTCGATTATTACTATTCATACAGAAATTGAGGCTATTCAGCGGGAATGTACTCAGCTTGAAAAAGATGCTCAAGGTTCTCTTGATCCTGATATGAAAGAGCTTTTTGTTTTGGAGGCCGCTGACTGTAAAGACCGTATTGAAGCTAAAAGCAAAGAGCTTGAAGATCGTATGGCACCTCCCGATCAGCATGATGACAGAGACGTGTATCTTGAAATTCGTGCTGGGGCCGGTGGGCAAGAAGCATCTTTATTTGTTGCTGACCTTATGCGTATGTACACAAATTATGCCCTCAAGCATAATTGGCGTGTTTCTATAGAAAATGAAAGTATGACGGATTTGGGCGGTTATCGAGAAGTTGTTTTGCATATAAAAGGTAAAGATGTATACGGTAAACTCAAATTTGAGT
Source organism: Candidatus Babeliales bacterium (assembly GCA_035940365.1). GTDB lineage: Bacteria > Babelota > Babeliae > Babelales > Vermiphilaceae > DASZEX01. The sequence continues at coordinate 5,065 of DASZEX010000022.1, forward strand.
CTGGTGTGCATCGGGTACAACGGGTGCCGGCTACTGAAACGCAGGGAAGAGTACATACTTCAACCGTGACAGTAGCAGTGATGCCAGAAGCCCAGGATGTTGATGTACACATTAATCCAGCGGACTTACGTATTGATGTATACCGTTCTGGTGGTGCAGGAGGTCAGCATGTAAATACTACAGACTCCGCGGTGCGTATTACCCATATACCGACTGGCGTAGTAGTTGCCTGCCAAGACGAACGTTCTCAGCATAAAAATAAAGCAAAAGCGATGAAAATGCTGCAATCGCGTATTTTGGCTGCTCAGATGGAAAAACATCATGAAGAAATGAGTAAAATGCGCAAAGAGCAGGTTGGTACGGGTATGCGAGCAGAGAAGGTACGTACCTACAATTTTCCTCAAAACCGCGTAACTGACCATCAAGTAGATCTTACCCTAAAAAATTTAGATGTAGTAATGACGGGCGAGCTTGATCCTATTATTGATGCACTGGTTGCCAAAGATCGAGAACAACGCAAACAAGCATTTTTGCATCAAATATTGAAAAAATAAAATAACATATTAGGGGAATAATATGCATATATTCTATGGTTTAGTATTGAGTTTCAGCTTAGCTTCTATTGTGTATGGACAAGATACTTGGACAATAACATCTGAAATGCAACATACTATTGAAACAGCGGTAAAAACTGAAGATATAACATTACTCAAAAAAGTGGGTTCTCAGATAGATTCAAGAGCTAAAAGAACTGGTACCTGGAAAGCCATTTTTGCTGAATATGGCAATAATCTTCAAGTATTAAAATTTCTACATGAAAAGGTTGGTGTTGATATTAATCAACAAGGATTGGAAGGCCAAACAGCGTTACATACTGCATGTGAAGCAGGGGCAGCCGAATCAATAGAATATCTTATCAATAAAGGTGCTCACGTTAATAGAGTGCATAAAAGAAGGCTGTATGGTACGTTGTTGGAGATGACTCCACTGGATTATGCAATACGTAATGGTACTTGTGCTGCATGTATTGATATTTTACTAAAACATGAGGCAAAAGTTTCAACCATAGAACCAGTTATACATTTGTGCAAAACTGTTACTTGTTCTCCTGAGGTATGCAAGGCAGCAAAACCGTTATTGACAAAAGAAGCACAAAACACAGTACAAGAACATTTACAGAAAGATCAATTCCGATTCTGTTGGACCTCCTGGCCATTTTCATGTTTCAATAGTACTGTATGCAATACTATTAAAGAAAAATTGGTAATATTAAATACCGATAATAGTCCAATTAATCAAAAGTAATAAAATTATATGAATATTTTGCTGGTTATTGATGTATTTTATTACCAAGATTGAGAGCATCACAAACAGACATTGTTGTATCAAATATTGAAAAAATAAATAAGCTATGGAGTTTTTTATGTATATACGTATGCCTGTATTGTACGTAGGTTTAATCTGTGTTTTTACTATACAATCAAATATATATGATCAATTTGAACAAGTAATAAAAAAACAAGATATTAAAGCATTTAAAACATTGGTTAACCAATGTAATAGTTTTGATAAAGATGGATATTGGCGTGGAATTCTGTTGAGTTCTTATGGGGATAATTTAGCAGGTTTGGAATTTTTGATAGAAAAAGGCGAAATGACTGTAAATGAAGCTAATTATTTTGGCAAAACAGTGCTGCATGATGCATGTCAAAAAGGTAATGCAGAAGTTATAGAATATCTTTTACGTAAAAAAGCGTATGTTAATGCATACAGAATAGAAAGAGGTAATTCGTATTCTTTTTCACCATTAGATGATGCACTCAAGTACGTCACATGTGAAAAATGCATTGAGTTATTGGTAAGGCACGGTGCCTATGCTAATCAAGATAGGATTATTGAATTTTTCAAAAAATATATGCCTACAATATCAGCATGTCAGGCATTGAAATCTATTATGTCACCGTATACAAAAAACGAAATAGAAAAAGATTTACTAGAAATGCAAAATAAGATATGCGTATCAGGTAAAGATATTGATTCGACTGGTAAAGAATTATGTAAAAGAATTCAGGAAAGAATCGATATACTGAAATAAGAGTATTTAGGTATTAATAAAAGCGTACTGTGGGATTAGTGCCTGTTTGGTATGGCTTATTATTGAAATAATTTTTCAATACAGCAAGCAAGATAGGCCGCAATTGAATAGATGCATTTTTCATATATTGTTTTTTTGTGGGATCGTATGAGAGTATCAGTGCTTGTACTGTCGGACAGTTACTTTGACTTGCGCGTTTTAATTCTTTAAATGAAACAAAAGCAAGTTTATCTTTTTCTTTATATCTATACGGTAATTTTGTTTTCAATGCGGTATAAAAATTATGTTTAATATCATCAACATACTTGTCAAAATTAGTAATAAAAAGTGCATATTTTTTGCGCTGATCAGCAATAACTAATTCAGTGTTTTTATTGTGTACATCTATATAATCACGTATATCATTACTATTTTTACCTATTACCATATGAGTAATAAGTTCCTCTGCGCATTCCCGTGCAGCAGTTATGGTAGGATCATTTTCTCCTTTATCGGCAGAGCCAGCAAAAGAGTCATAGGTTCCGGCATCGCTACCTCCCTTTTCTCTGGCAATAATAGCCCATTTTTGTCCTTTGAATGTATATACGGGTAAAACGCCTGCAGCTTTATATCTAAAGGTATGCAATGAAGGCATTTGACCAGTAATCAGAGGAATATATAACAATGCATGCGCAAGAGCGAATGACCGTGATATCTTATTAAAAAAGTTCATGTTTATTCCCATTTTCTATTAGAGTTATATTTTTTAGAATACTATAGTATGGTCATGTATGCCAACATATATCTTTATATAGAATATATTGTATTGATTTTTATAGATAGTTTTGGACGAGAAGAGTCAGTTATGATAATGTAATGAACATTAAGTAAAAACAATAGAGTTATATGTAACTAATATGAGCAAAAAAATATGCATATGCATGAAGGTATTAATTCTCGCTTTGTTGTAGTAGCGGGAGGCGTTATTTCTGGGGTTGGCAAAGGAGTTGCTACTGCTTCTATAGGAAAAATATTTCAAGAATATGGCTATTCAACTACTATTATTAAAATTGACCCCTATATAAACTATGATGCAGGAACACTCAGACCCACTGAACATGGCGAAGTGTGGGTAACAGAAGATGGAGGGGAAATTGATCAAGATTTAGGTACCTATGAACGATTTTTGGGTATCGATATTCCACGCTATAATAATATTACGACTGGTCAAATATATAAATCAGTGATAGACAAAGAACGCGCTGGTGAATATTTAGGCCAAACGGTACAATTTATTCCGCATATTATAGATGAAGTAATAGATCGTATTAAAAAAGCGGCGCAGGGTTATGATATTGTAATTGTAGAAATTGGAGGAACAGTAGGCGATTATGAAAATGTGCCTTTTTTGTATGCACTTAAATCACTTGAACGTCATTTAGGTTCAAAGTATGTAGCATATGTACTGGTTACGTATTTACCGGTGCCTGAACATATTGGAGAAATGAAAACTAAGCCAACGCAACAAGCAATCAGGTTGCTTGGTGAACATGGTATTTTGCCTGATTTTATTATTTGCAGATCTGAAGTAGCAATAGACGAAGCACGCCGGCAAAAAATTGTTGAATTTGCGCATATAAACCCTGATCATGTTATTGCTGCACCAAATGTTAATTCAGTATATCAAGTTCCTTTGGAATTTGAAAAACAATCAGTTGGCCAAAAAATGTTACGCTATTTTGGGTTATCAGAAAAACGTACACCCTATTGGGCCGAATGGCAGAAGCGCGTACAAGTGATCAATAAATCAGACAAACAAGTTACTATTGGCATAGTTGGTAAATATTTAGAAACAGGAGCTTATAGCTTAACTGATAGTTATTTAAGTGTATGTCATGCATTACTACATGCTGGTGCAGATCTTGGTATTGGTGTTAACATTAAATGGATTTCAGCGCACCAGGTTGAATCTACCGGACCATTGAATGTACTGCACATGTGTGATGGTATTATTGTTCCTGGCGGTTTTGGTAGTCAAGGAGTGCAAGGTAAAATTGATACTATTAAACACGCGCGTGTACATAATATACCCTTTTTAGGTTTATGTTATGGCTTTCAACTTGCGGTAGTAGAATTTGCACGTTCTATGTGTGGCATATATGCTGCGCATACGGTAGAAGTTGATCAGGCAACCACAGATCCCGTGATTGATATACTGCCTACGCAAAAACATTTTATTGCGAGTAAAAAATATGGTGCATCTATGCGTCTTGGAGCATATAATGCGCACATTAAACCTCATACACGTATAGCACAATTATACAATAAAGATATTGATTCAGATTTGATGGTTGCAGAACGGCATCGTCATAGATATGAAGTAAACCCCCGCTATATAGAAAAATTCCAAGCGGCAGGTTTACTATTTTCTGGCTATAGTGTGCGCGATGATGGAGTGCAATTAATGGAATTTTTAGAATTACCTAATCATCCATTTTTTATTGCCACACAAGCACATCCAGAATTTAAAAGTAGATTTATGAAACCTAATCCTTTATTTACCGGATTACTTAATGCAGTATTAAAGCAACAGACTAAGTAATTTTTCACGAAATGACAGTTTATAGCATTCATCAAGCGGTTTACAATATTCAACCATACTCTTAAATGGTGATAATATGCAGCCATATATATAATAGCCAAATAAACCAGTAGCTTCTTGTTTAGTTACTTTTTCAATATATTTTTCTTTTGTTTCTGTATCCCAATTATATTTAGTTATAGTTTTGTCTTCTTTTTTGAGTGGTTGGCCGATAACCAATGCATCAAATAATTGCCAGTATGAAGGACGTGCTATATTCCAAATTTTAAATAAATCAGTAACTTTTGCTTCTGATGTCTGTTTGTTTCCTTTTTTTTGAAACAATCGCCAGGAACAAAGTAAAAATACCGTAAGTGCACTATATACAGCAGTATTTTTGGTCAAATAAGGTGTAATATCAAAAGCAGCAAGATGTGCAAATGTATCTTGTGCATAGGCTGATGGAAAAGGAATTGCAGATAAAAGACATAAAGATAAAACAAGTCTATAACGTATCATGAGTAACTTTCCTATTTATTGAATGTATAATATATATTTTTCATAGAGAAACACTATTGTATGTATATAGTTCAATACCTCCTTTTATGTATATAATAGATAACAATTTATGCAAGAAAATAATAACTGAAGAATAGATATTGGTCAAAAAAAGGTATCACAATAGTGATACCTCTTTTATTATAAAAGATATGTAGTAAGTGCAATGAAAAAGGTAAGAATTACGGGTAGAACAATAGTTTGCATACCCCATAATTTATAGGCAATATTGCAAAAGGTAATAGCTATAATAACGGGATAGCCAATATACACAAGTGGTCCACCGGTCAAACTCAAAATAGTTGAAAGTCCATAGGTAGAAAGTGGAATTGAACTCAGTAGCGTAATTAAAAGGCCTGCAGTATATGATAAAGATCCGCGAGATACGGTTACATTAATATATCGTGCAATAACGGCGCCCAATGCAATAGCCGTAGATAGGCATGCCATTAATACGGCGGTAGCAATAATAAGTGCACCATATGACCCCAAAATACAGAAGGATACTTTGCTAAATAATTCACCGGAATTTGCGCTCATGCATGAAGTGCCATGATATACACCAAGAAGGCCCATACCTATGTAAATAATACTGAGTAACCCAAGACCAATAAAACCCGCCTTGAGGCATAACATAGCAATAAGGGAATGTTGCCGTTCATGTTTTAGAGTACTTTTGATCATATTAATAACAATAGAAGAAAAGAATATGCTACCAATAAGATCAAGTGTTTCATAGCCACGCAGCAAATTAATACCAAAAATAGTACGCAATGGCATATCTACAGCAGCTATAGCATGTACAGATAATAATCCTTTAATAATAATAACGATTAATGAAATAAGTAATGCTGGCGTAATTATATTACCAATAACATCCACAATTTTGCTTGGACGATAGGCAGCAATAAAAGTAATAGCCAAAAACAATAATGCAAACACAAAAGAAGATGAAGTATGTATTTCTTGCAAGAATTGCCAAGGAATAAAAGGTGCAATCATAACATGGGATAAAGTTACAATGCGTGGAATAGCAATAACAGGACCAATAATAATCATGCAGAGTGCAATAATAGTTTGACCTGCTGTTGTACCTAATCTATTAAAAAATGCGTTATAATCACCATCAAACAATACCATAGCCAAAAGACCCATAAAAGGTAATAAAACAGCAGTTAATAAAAAGCCAAGCATACCAATGGCAAGGTGTTGTCCCGAATCAATACCAACTTCAAGAGGATAAATTAAGTTACCAGCACCAAAAAACATAGAAAAAATAGCAAAACTTAATGTGATAATATAACTTTTATTGATATTCATAAAACCCTTAATGGTAATTTAAATAAATAGCTAATATATAAGAGAAATACAAAAAACGGAAAATAAATGTAGATTATATAACGGCCATGCGGCCCATAATGGAGGAGGCGACAAGAGTGGCCAGGCAAGAGGATAGACAAGAGGTTACAAAAATATCAAAAGAATATAAAGATGTATCTAATATAGCTAACTGCAATGGTCCCTCTTTGAATAACACAGTATCCTCCTTGTAGGATAGAAATTTGGCATAATAGCCATTAATATTAACACACGTCAGTATATACAAAAAGACTAGAATGCGCAAATGAAAACCAAAATATGTATTACATAAACATTCGCCATTAAAAAATATTTTCACATTGTATTATTGCAAGATGAGAGAAAGTTTGCCCTGCGTAGATAAGTTATAGAGTAATTGTTCAACAGATTGTCCTTTATCTATATCAGATAAATCCACTACAATATGATTGCTCGTATTTTCTTTATAAGGAATTTGTATTTGAGATGATAACGTTTTATGTACATTGTTTCTACCTTCGATTTTTTTGGATTTTTCAGTCAGTAGGAGTGATGCAGTCAACAAATTTTCAGTAATGGTTAACCGTCTTCCATACGTAACATGCTCAGTTGCACAAGATATATCTTTTTTGCATGTAGGTTTTATGGTTATTGTTTTGCTAACATTATATTCTTGACTTAAACCATCCATTGAACGTAATGTTTGTTTAGTGTGTATGATAATTGGAAATGGAGTTTTATTTTCTACTATTACGGTATAAAAATTATATCCATATACTAGTTTTGGGGCAAAAGTATTTGATTCATCTGAAATCATGCTATAATTTAGTGCCGGGTAAGCAAGTAATATTCCGATGACCATATTTTTCATAATACAACTCCTATAGTATTATTAGCTTTTCAAAAATTATGTACATACTAGTATATACCATACATTTGCATACTATTAAAGAAACATTCAAAGGTTTTATTAAAAATAGATAATGAGTAGAATTAATAAAAAAATATACCAAATATGTATTGGATTTATCATAGCTATTTTTCAATTTGACAATTTATTGTATTGTGATAAACTATAACATAGAAGGATATAAGATTCTTTATATAAATGGGGGATAGAATGCGCTATATTTTAGGCATATGTATGTTCTTTTTTTCATACATTTCTATTGTGCATGCTGATCAAAAAAATAATACTATACAATTAAAAAACATGAGCTATAAAGATCACGCAATTAAACCATATAAAAAAGATGGTTGTTTTTTTAATCATGATAAAGAACATTGTTTTACACATATTAGCGATGCTTTTAAAATATTTTGGAAAACAAAAACATCATTAAACAATTATTATACTGATGATATGAGCACATGGATTAAACATGATACGCCACAAAGCCGTTCAATTGCCTTATCATTGCAATGGATTGGCCATGCATCATTTTTGATACAAGTACATAATTTTAATATACTTACAGATCCTGTATTTTTTGATTTAAATACGGTATTATACCCGCGTAAAACTCCAGTGGGTATACCTGTAGATCAATTACCAACTATAGATTTTGTGATAATTTCTCATAATCATCGTGATCATACTGATCAAGCAAGCCTTGAGGTTTTGATACCCCAACAACCCATAATGCTAGTTCCTGCCGGAACTAAAGATTATTTTGTTGGTTTGGGATTTATACACGTATATGAACATGATTGGTGGCAATCTTGTGTATTCAAGAGAAATAATGATGCAATAGAATTTACTTTTGTGCCTGCAGTTCATTGGTCAGGTAGGAATATATTTGATGCCCATACTTCATTATGGGGCGGATGGATAATAAAAGCACAAGAAAAAACTGTCTACTTTGCAGGTGATACAGGATTTTCTGAAAATATATGTAATGCAATAGCAGCGTATGCTCCTTCTATTGATTGTGCATTATTACCTATTGGATGGACCTTGTGAACCACGATCACTTATGTGTCATTCGCATATGGATGCAACGGAAGCAGTAAAAGCATTTAAGATACTTAATGCAAAATTGTTTGTTCCTATGCATTGGGGAACTTTTGGTTTAGGTCCAGATTCATTTGACACACCAATTAAAATGCTTGATAATGCATGGCAGCAATTATCTATGCCTCAATCATTATTGTACAAAATTAAATTTGGTGAACGGCTGATTTTATAAACAAAAATACCCCAATTAATAGAGGCAATAATAGTATATTTTTCAGATTGACAATTTATTGCATTGTGATAGAATTAAAGAAGTAATAGATGAACGTTAACTAAAAGGTATATTATGAATACATATATAGCAAAAATAGCTCTGGTAGCCAGTTTAGGTATTGTGCCAGCTATGACCAATACAGGGGGTTTTAGTTGGAATAATGGTCGTTACAACATTCAAATGGGTGCCAATAATCGCTATACGCGATGTGATGAAAATGGCTGTACCGTTTTCTATACTGATGAGAATGGTGTTTCTCACAGTAAATTTGAAAATTGTAAAATCGGTACTATTATACGCCAAAATGGACAGACAATTGTACTGAATGGTAATATTTTGAATAGTAAAGCTATTTATAATGCCGATGGTATTGCAATGTATAATAATATTGTTGTTCCAGTAAAAGCTGGTGATACTATTACTATACAAAATGATACGATACGTAAAAATGACAAGAAAATAAAAGATGTTATTGCATTGTCAGGCAAAGAAATAGAAGTACCTACTAATACATTAAAGGTTAATCATATTGATGTTCCGCATTACCTAGCTGAAGTATATGTTGGAGATAAATCAGGTATTTCATGCGATGAAGCTATTGCATCACTTGCTACTTTTCAAGTAAAAAATGGCAAATTGGATGCAAAGCTAGATAAAGCATATAAATATGAAGGTAAATCACCTTGTAAAGTTTTAGTACAAATGCTTGGTTCTGCATTGAAAGTTGATGGTAGTTCTCATGTTACTATTGATCAACAGCCTATTAATAAACTTAATGCATCGGGAGCTGTTCGTATTCAAGGATCTTTAATATCAAATAATGAACCATTAAAAGTTAATGCTAGTGGACAAAGTAATATAAGTATTAATAATAACGGTGAAGCAAGACGTGAACTGGTTAATCTATCTTTGGATGGGCAATCAAATATTACTATGCTCACCTTACGCAACAAGTGCAAAAGTGATATAATTTAGCTAGTAAGTTTTAGAAAAAGCAAAAAAAAGGAAGCAAGACGATGGATCGGGCAATGTTGGATATATACGTTGATTATCTTATTTGCTCCACTTCGTATACAA
>DASZEX010000023.1:0-24784 GCA_035940365.1 Candidatus Babeliales bacterium
TGCGTTCCGAGGTTGTTGATAAGACGTGGAAAAGAGAGTAGGGTGAAGCCGGCCCGCCGGCCGTGGAGGCCTATATTTTTTGTTCAAAAACCGGACATTTTAACTTATCAAAAAAGAGGACATTTTAACTTGTGGTTGACAGTGAATGTGTTTTACCGGTATAGAGCGTAAAATGCTGATGAATTATTTGATTTGATAGACTTTGCTTGGTTAAAAAAAGGTTCCCCATTACCCGAAGATCCTGGGACCTACCTTATTGAATTGGGCAAAATTATAGGAACTCAAGGTGAAACTGCCATAAAAATTGTCGTAGTTCCTGAAACAACTCAATTAATAACGGCATATCCAATAAAGGTATAATATAATGTCCCAAGCTAAGTTTATTCTTATTAATGGAAAAGTTATCTGTCCCCGATGCGATGGTAATGGTATTATCTACAGAGCAACCCTACTTCCCTCAAGTGAAAAAATTTTTATATGTGATGAATGTGAAGCAATATGGCTTAATACAGACATAAATAAAAGTAATTTCAAAGATTTCACCACTCATATTAGATCATTAGGTTATAGTTACAACCAAGTAGAGTTAAGTAATATAAATTATGACTGGTACAAGACATCAGATAAAACTTCTTAGCTTCATGTGCACGAATATAAAGAGCTAAAATTAGCCTCAAGATAGAAGAGTTTACAAGCATCATAAAGGCAACAAAACATGGAATACAACGCCTCATAGAAAGAGGATTTACGCCAGAAGAAGTAAAAATTTTGTATCATACACCAGACATAATTAGAACACAAAACGATGGTGCCCAAACCTTTATAAAAATCGTAGGAAAAAATAGATATAACATTATGATATATAATACAAGTAGAAAAGGGAGTAATTACAGCTCTTAAAAGTATTAGGGCATAAAAAATTGTATTTACCAAAAATGGCACAAAGTTTATACTGATTGTTCATGTAGTGTTTTTTGAGATCACATAGTTTTTTAATGAAAGTATGTTTTTAGTCAACAGTGAAAAATAACACTCGCATAAGTTTGTATAATATGTAAATATATAATATTACCTCTAGGATTATTCAATGTTGGATGAAGATCTTAAAGTGGAAAAAGCTTTTGATGTAATAGGTATTTCGGCCCGTACTACTAATAACGCAGAATTTTCTGGTGCTGGTGTTATTGCTTCATTATGGCAAAGATTTTTTTCTGAAAATATAATAGCAAAAATTCCAAATAAAGTGGATACATCTATTCTAGCTGTATATTGTGATTACCAAAACAATAAAAATGGTGAATATACAATATTGATTGGAATGCGTGTAACATCTATAAAAGATATACCCGAGGGTTTAGTGTCATATCATGTTCCTGAGCAATCTTATAAAATTTTCCCAACCAAGCCTGGTGTTGTATGGGCAGAAGTAGTAGAAATCTGGAAAACAATATGGGCATTAGAAGATCAAGGGTTGTTTCATCGTGCATATAAGGTGGATTATGAACTATATGATGAGCTCAGCAGTAACCCCAATAATGGCATAGCTGAAATTCATATTTCCTGTTTTTCAAACTAAATATAGTATTCAAAATAAAGAGAATCTTTTCTTATAGGTTATATAAGCAAAAGCATTAGTGATGAATGAATAGATTATCGAATTATGAATAAATGCAAATTTTATCTCCTCCAAGCAAGTTGATTTATCGTACAATAAAAAATAAAAAAAAATAAGAATATTCCTTATAATTCCCGCCAACAGTGTCAATTTGGCGGGAATACTACTTTTATAACTATCTTAATGATGCAGCATTACTAGCTGACTGGAGTTTCTTTTGATAGTTCTTGAATTTATCAAGTTTTTCTTGCGCATCCTTGTGCAGAGAATCATTTTTTACCATGACAAGCTTGTATGGTGATCCCTTCTTTTCCACTGAAAGATCGATAGGGAGTTCAAGATCTTTCATAGTGTCTATAATATGTTTACGAAACTGTTCTACAAGGGGCCATATTTTTTGTTTTTCGTTGCTTGCATGCAAAAATTCAGCAACAATGGTGCAATGTTGACATTTGCAGGGTAGCGTGGTTTTAATAGACCAATCATTTTGTGAAGGTACACTTATCTGACATTTTTGATCTATAGTTATCACTAAAAAATCATGCAAAGCTTTGATATAAGGATTCAATAACTGAGTAAAGATTTCTTGATCGAATGAAAAATAAAGCTCTGCCAAATCTATCTCAGAGTAAAGATCTTGATTTGTTATCAGATGATCTATAAGCTCACCAAAAACAACAGCAGTTGGAATGACAATATATGCTCGTATTACATCACGTATTGCAGCAATTCTTTTTTGAAGTGATTTATTACGTATACCAGGCCTCTCTTTTTTGATGATTGTATCATTGTAAATAAGCGCTTTAATTTGATAGCTTAGCAGATATTCGGCTAACTGAATGTTGCCGCCAGCCGTAATTAGTCTCTGAATGAGAGACTCTATATTCTCTATGGTAAACTTTTGATTATAATAGGAGTGTCGTGTTGTAGTTTCCCAAACTTCTAATAATTTAATGCAATAGTTAATGCCATAGATATGTTGTAAATCAACAATATGTGGTACAAACATATCATCCGTAAGTTGATGCAGCGTAAATTGATTTAGGATATTATATGCTCTTTGTTTATCCTTAATATAGAGTGCAATGTGCATGAATAATGAAAAGAGTGGTGATTTATCATTATTATTATATCTTAGATTGCCATAAATATACTTTCCAGCTTTTTCAATGATTTCAATGATTTTTTGTTCTTGTCCTGGTACATGGGTAAGTGCCACTAAATTTTGTATAGATCGTTCTTGGTTGAGCTTAAATTGCATAGGTATGTCATGGTCGCTTTTCCACAAAACAACAGCTGCTCGCCTATACCAATAATCCATCGTATTACCATAGTTACCCATGTATCCTTCATGCTCAGAATCATATGGCTCAAATGTATCTGTCTCTTTTGTCCAACAAATTTCTTCTTTTGTCAGATCGCAATGTATCAAATTTGTTTCTTTGTTGGTAGCATCTACCCCATAGGAAAAATGTATCTCATCATCAATCAAATCTCCAAGATCTGGATTTTTTTTATCCTCATCCCCACACATTTCCCATATTTCATGTATTTCTACAAGTGCAAGGTGCGATGTTAACTCCAGTTCCTGGGCAGCAGCGTAAAAAGATTGTGCATTTTTATAATCTGCGCCCTTTAAAAAATTCCATCTGAGTCCATGCTCGGAGTAACTATGATCTAAAAAGTAGATTAATTTGAGCGGATCTCCTCTTGTGTTATATTCGTCACCTGAAAAATAATCTTTAATATATTTAGTCAATGTGGGATTAGACTGTATATTCTTTATAGTTTCTTGTGAAGAAATAACCAAATTATACGTTAAAGCAATGCGATAGCCCTGAATAACCTTTTTTACTTCATGTTGACAGTCCGCATAAAACACAAAACATTTGAGTGTTGATTCTTCAATGTTTTGTGATGAAAATGTGTAACTTTGATCATTATGTTCTACGATCAAATCACCTCCAATATGTGGCGATGGTAGTACCACAACCAAGGTAGCTATCATACCATCCATTTTTTCTGAATCTTGATGTTTTTTAAAGAATTGTCCTGGACTATAGATCAGCATGTTATGCAAATGTGGTATGAGTTCTATATGTTCGCCCAAACCTAAAGCTTTTCGTGCTTTTTGTAAAAGGCGATAAAGTTTATCCTTATTGAAAGTCATCTGTATCTTATCAACTGGTATCTCCTGTGTACTGCGTACATTTTCATCCAGTATGGTTTGATTACGCAAACCAAATTTTGCTTTTGAAGAAACAGCAATCAAATGTTGTATTTTTTGGGTGGTCAGTGGAAGTTCAAGGGCCCCTATACCATCAATGTTGAGTTGAATGTCTGATAGCTCTAATGCATGCTCTACGCAAAAATTTGCATTCAGTTTATCATTATCAGTTGCAAGAGATTTTGAAATTTTTTTTAGTATTTCATTATTCATGGTTATTCCAAAAGTGATACAGTACAAAAACACAAACACGTTATCTTATTGTATCTTTTATATGCGATTTGATAAATCCATATTTTCTGATTTTGCATCATTATATTGCTGATATACTACCTGCCTCATATGCATATGCTAATTTATAACATTTATTATGAAATGTGTATTAAATCATGCTCTATATCTCTTCATCGAGTAACTTGAGATAAGTAGTTGGTCCCATAAAAAATTTAAGTCTAATAGATTTAAAGATTGAAATAACACGTTTGACAATATATATTATTTTAGTTAGAATTTTGACTCGAATGTATAAATAATTCAGTAAGGACATACATGAATACAAATAAATTTTTTTGCTATCCTTTTACAGTATCTTTTCTTTTGTTTTCTATAATCATACAAGTGCAGTGTAATGATTTGTTGCGTTATGTTCCTAAAGAAATTATAATGTTAATATATGAATGTTGCGGTGTTACTGAATGCGGTAGATTGGCTGCAACCAGCAAAACATTGAATGTGCATTGGAAGACAGTATTAGACAAAAATCCTTTTTACTATATTCCTTTTCGTACCGACTCTTTTAATGATCAGGCATATGCTGAAACAATAGCTAAAGATCGTTATGATAAAGCAGCGATATTAGGGATTAAGTTAAATAAAAATAGTTGGATTTTTGATAAAGATACGGGATATTTTTTTGTATTTGCCAGTGTAATGCATAATCCCAAAGATAAATATTCTTCAAAAGCGCTTGAAACCATTACTCGTGATACTAAGGTACACAGAAATTTTGGCATGCTTTTGCATGGGCAATATAATAGTTCACTACCAAGCAAAATTAAATTTTTAAGCAAACATGATTTCTATAATTTAACGCATGATAAACGCGATAGAATGTGTTATGCAGTTAATAAAGATCGCACTCAAATGGTACTTGCAGGTTGGTTTCCATGTCCCCATTTTTGTAATGATGGTATGGATGAATGGAAAGCGCTGTATTATATTGATGCAAAAAAAAGTAAATGTTTTGGATACATATTGCGTGAATCTTTGAATCTTATAAATTACAAAAATATAGCCTTTCTTGAAGATCGCGTAGCGCTTCAGGCAGAAGTGCGAACAAATCAAGAATCTGCAATTATTCAATATGCAAGGATGGGTGAAGATGAGTCATCGATATTAATATCTACAGAAACGCCATGTATGAATATACAGTATTACGCGGCACAAAAATGTATTGCTGATTTTATATTGGGTGAAAATACAGGAAATCAGGCGGTTGATGTTGAGATTGATAATAGCAATTATATACCAATAAATCCACTGTCTTTTGGTAATCCATTACCAAAAGTAGAAACGAAAGTTATCAGTGTTGCTAAAATAATTAATGATCATAAACAAGGAAAAATAAACACTGAAGGAATGGATATATTTCTAAAATCGATTAATAATCAACCGGTTAGTCTATGGCAAAAAATTCAAAATATCGCGAACCACATGCATGACCTTTACTAGTTGGTGGAATCGAAACAAGACAGCCACAGCAGCACACCTTAGGTCTAGGTAGTATTGGTGCGATTTATTTGTATTATAATTATTACATGCGATAAATAACACATTATAAATTTTTAAATTGATATATATTTTTTGGCTGGCAGATACATAAAAGCTTATCTAGGCCAGCCAGAAAATAAGTAAACTATCGCTGTATTTTATGTAAAAATGTTTCTATATGAGCTAATTGGCCATGCAAAGATTGTAATTGATTACGTAATTGGTCTATCTCTTTTTCAACCATGTGTGATGTATATGGATATTGTGTTTTAAATTGTGTTAATTGTGCAATATTTGCCTTACTTTGTATAGTACCATTAAAATAATCAGAACGTATTACGCTCATTTTGCCTTCTACTTTGTTAATTTCTTGCATGAGTGATTTCATTTTTTCTTTGGCATAACTATACAGCATAATGTGTGTTTCTTTATCATCTAAGTTATTGACTAATGTATGTAAAATATCTTTTTTATTATTCAACATATTGTTTGGATGCATGGAAGTTAATAGAAAACTATAGAGTATGCCATGTATATACATTAATACCTTATAAAATTTCATGACTTTCCTTTATTTTTAAATACATTTATTGTATAGTTTTTCAAAAAAAGAATATTTATTATAACAAATCCTCGCCTTCTTTCTAACTCTTGTAAAAAATAGCTGAGATATCTATAGTAATAAAGCATTTACATATAAAAAGGAGATTTAATGAAAGTTGCCCATATTATTTTATCTGTCATATTAATAAGTCAATTAATGATACCATTATATGCCCAAAAAAAGAAAGTACAATCAGAAATAGTGGCACGGTATAGACCCAGAACCTTTACTATTATTATGGATGAAAAGCAACGATTTAGTGATAAACAATTAGATGATCATTTTGCCTTATATAAAGGATATGTGAATAAACGTAATGAAATAGATGCAACATTAGCAACTACGCCACGAACCAACCAAAACATTACTTTTTCACCATTTCGTGGTCTGAAAATATCTGAAACATTTGCGCGCAATGGAGCATTGTTGCATGAATTATATTTTGAAAACATTAAAGCAGAAACTACTGTAGGAAAACAAACCTTGCAAGCTATACTCGAAAATTTTGATTCACTTGAAGCATTTAAAGATGATTTAATGGCGTGTGCCAAATGCGCGCGCGGTTGGGCAATTACTTGTTACAATTTAGATGATGGACGCATACAAAATTATGTACTTGATGCACATAATGAAAAAGTGCCCATGCTGGTTATTCCCTTACTAGTGCTTGATACTTATGAACATGCATATATGATTGATTTTGGTATTAATCGTGCCCAATATCTGGAAATACTATGGAATAATATTAACTGGGATATTGTAGAAGAGCGTGTTATACAATGGATTGGCGGCGAGTAATTTTGTATATTGTTATTGATAAATACTATTAATATATAGACTTTTTGATATACTTCTTGAGTAATTAAAGTAATTCTTATTGAGACATTTTGTTTGAGATACTTCAGCGCAAAGCGGCGGAGTTATGAATAATATACTTTTACTTGGATCAAAATCACCATCGCGGGTTATGTTATTAACAGAAGCGCGTATTCCATTTAGGACTATCCCACAAGATATGGATGAATCTCAATGTGCCCTTGGTTTATCATTTACGGACAAGGTATATCACATTGCTTTGCATAAAATGGATCATGTAATTCTGCCTGTAGGCAATAAGAAAGATGAATATTGTTTTGTATTAACAGCAGATACTATGGTATGTGATGCTTCAGGTACTATACATGGCAAACCAATAGATCGGGAAGATGCAATAAAAAAAATTAAAGGAGCGCGCAATGGATCAACTGCCTGTACTGCTTTTTGTCTTGATAAAAAAATCTGGAATGGTCACGTTTGGGTTACTCAAATACGCATTGCTCAATACGTTACAGTCAATTATGTTTTTGATGTACCAGATACTTGGATAGATATATATCTTGATACTACTATTGGACAACAGTGCGCTGGTGGTGCTGCAGTTGAAGGATTTGGTAGCCAGTTTCTACGTTCAGTTAATGGTTCACATTCTGCACTTATAGGTTTGCCTTTATATGAAGTACGCGAAGCGCTTGAGCAACTTGGTTTTTTTTGATACATAATGAAAAATCTAATCTATATTTTTCTATTATTTTTTTATAGTGTTGTGCTTTATAGTATGGATAGTACCGATGGATCAAAAAATCAAATAATACCACACTTAATTGGTCTTCCTCCTGATGTAGTAGAATATATGCATACGTATATTGATGATGAAGATTGGTTTAATCTCAGGTTAGTTGATACTGCATGGCATCGATATATTACGCAAGATAAAAAAGAATATAAACAAAAACTCTATGATCAGTTAGCAGAAGAATTACCAAAGTTGAAAGTACCTACGGGTGAAGTACCAAAATGTTTAGATGATTTTAAAATTTATTGGCATGCACGCTATGGTACATTTTTTCTTGCGGAAAAAATTACTGAAAGAGATAGACGGACATTAGAAGAAATTAAGAATCTAGGTACAAGAGAAGCATATATTGCCCCACCATTCAAAAAAGCGCATATGTATAATCAAAAGGGCTTAATTTCTTCATGGGGGGACCAATTAAGAAATGATACTTTTTTGCCTACCTATCAATGTCCATTGTTTGATCATCAGAATGGCAGTATCACGTGGTATACCAATTCCAATCTACATGTATTTCGATCTATATGCAATGCGAAACTACATATATTTGAGGAAATAGCTATTCATATAGACTGTGATAATGATAAACATTATGCACCACTTATCGCACAACAATATCCACGATTATTTAATCAATTCTTATTTGCAACATTCAAAGAATGTAAACCAGATCTGAGAAAATACCATATTAATGACTTAGTTATAGAGGGAAAACCAGTTGATAAAAAATACAAAAAAATATTGCAAAAGTATTTGAGAAATTATATAAACGATTCTTCAGATGAGCACTATTGGACGGAAAAAAGAATTTTACAATATTTATTTTTGATACATACAGGTGATGGCAGGCGATCAGATATAGAAGGTTATATAAAACGATTATATACCATACGAAAATTAGATAATAATCAAATCACCTTTATTGAATATTATGCCAAAATAAAAGAAAAATTATTTAAAGATCCTGTACATATGCAAAAAGAACATATTGATGATTTTGATCTATTCAAAAAAAAATTAATAGGTCTGGAATTTGATCAGTCTAAAAAATTGGTACATATTTCTGATCAAGTAAAAGAGAAACCGTCTAAAATTTTTGTCAGCAAACAAAAAGAACTGCTAAATATGGGGCAGCCTGCTGATATTTTTACGTTATCTAATGATACAATGCATGTGATTCACTCATATTTAGATAATGATTCTTTATACAATCTATATGCTACAAATAAGAATTGGTGGCAAGACAAAACCCATAAAAAAACATATAAGGAAGAACAATATAGTATAATAAAAAAAGAGTTATTACCTATAAAAAAATCAATCAATGATTTCAAAATCTATTGGCATGGGAGACTTGGTACATTATTTTTACAAGAAAAATTAACTGAGCATGATATTGCTATATTGCAAAATATTAAAGAACATAATGAAAGTGGTAATGAAAGTATGCCACCATCGCCACCAAAAAAATATGTATGTGCTGTTAATCAGGGCAGATTTATACAGGAAAAAATAGAAGTAAAGAATGTGCGCATACTCGATAATAAAGAACAATCATTATTATATACATCTCCTTTTTTTGATCAAAAAACGAATCAAATAATTTGGTGTGAACCATATAGATATCTAAAGGCAATTGTTTATATACCTAGGATACATATGTTTAGAGAACCAACGCTTGATATAAGAGCTGTTGAATATGGTTTTTTGATAAACAAAGGTATGCAATATTATCCGCGGTTGTTTTGTGCATATATAAACAAGCATTTGGATAATAGTTATTTTGCTTATGAAATTCATTCAATTAATACTATAGATGAAAAACCTATTAATGAGCAGTATAAAAAAACATTACGGCATAATTTTGAATTATCATCAGAACCAAAGGATATAACCAAAAAAGATGATCTATTGACTCGTTTGTTTATGCTGCATAGTGGTGATAATAGATCTTCAAATATTAATAATTACATCCGCTTGTATTATTATACGCAGTGGCCTTGGTATAAGCGTTTGTGGAACTCAGTATGTTCAGAAAAAGAATACAATACTCAGGTGCAAGATAGATTTTACAAAACCCCCATAACACAACAAAAAGAACATATTGATGATTTTGATGTATTCAAAAAAGAATTAATAGACCTGAGTTATAAAGCTTCATCAGACACTACAGTACCTTTGAGTTATATACAACGATTAAAAAATAATATAAAAAATTGTTATATACTGAATCCATTAGGTTCTTTTTTCTGTATAATAAATTCTTTATGGAAATATCTTTTTACTCATTAATAGTATGTACATCTGAAATATGAAATTACACTATACGATTGTTTTGGCATTAGTACATTTCTGGTTCTATGGTATGGAATCTATAGTACCAAACCAAAAAGTTCCAAATTTCCTGGATACTATACCATCTGAAGTATGTAATGAAATTCATACGTATATTAATTATCAAAATTTGTTTGAGCTTCGTTTAGTTGATAAATCATATTATAATTATATTATTGGTAATGAAGAATTACTCCATTATTATAAGCAGCGCTTATATAATACATTGGCAGAAAAATTATCAAAATTAGATGTTCCTAAATGTGTGCATGATTTTAACATTTATTGGCACGCACGGTATGGTACATTGTTTTTGAAAGAAAAAATTACTGATGAAGATTTTCAAATGCTAAAAAAAGCTAAACGTGTTGTAAATGGTGCAAATCACGGCGTGCCAAGCTTTCCAGAAAAACTTGTATGTGCATTGCAAAATAATAAATTTGATCATAGAAAAATTGCCCCAGATGCTAGGATTGTTGATGATCCTAAGCCATTTTTTTCATACACCGTACCACTTGTAAATAGATCTGATAGTTCAATTATTATATATAATGGTAAGTGGGGAAGAGAAATTCAAGATATACCAATATTAGTTTATAGTTTTGACTCTGGATTTATTGATTCAGGAGTATATATATATAATAGAAAATACGATGGTCGATTATGGTATTATCCACGATTATTAGAAGCCAGTATAGGTGAAAATTATTCTTTTTCTTCTCTTTCCCCGGTCAATAAACCTCAATTATTATTATGGAAAGACAAAAATTATCAAGCTATTATAGATAAAAATTTTTCACTGGATAATGATCAGATATATACATATAATGATTTATTAATTCTTTTATTTGCTATGCATAGCGGTGATTGTAGGCCAAGAATAAATTGGATTGATTATCTTATAAAGAAGTTTTATCATAAACAATGGCCGTCAGATAATAAATTATTGACGCGTAGGTATTTTTGGCGCATTATTTTGTTGCATTCATTATGTTCGGTAGATGATTATTGTAATCGCGTAAGAGCAACATTGTATAAAGTGCCTACTAGTAAGCAAATCAAACATATTGATGATTTTGACAAGTTCAAAAAAAAATTAGTAAGTCTGGGATTTGACTCTAGTCTGGAATTTGACTCTCGCAAAAGCTTGCCTGAACAAAAAAATGTCTTATCATATAAAGAACTATTAAAAGGTTATTGTGCTTCTGTATTTAATAGAGTTAAGTTGCTACCTTCATTTTTATACAAACCAATACAGTTATTGCGGTATTGTTATACTCTATTACCGCTTAAATATAGATTGTATTAGTCCACTCCAGCCGTGATGAGTACGTACTATACTATTGACTGCGCTCGTTGCCAGTTGATTTATGACAATTGGTGTAACAGATAAAGTACCGCCGATAGTCGCAGATCCTGTTTGCATAAATTGTTGCACACTGCGTGCCACAAAACCTCCGTGCAAACGTTGTAGGGCGCCTACCGGTTTTTCGCGATACGCACTAAAATGATACAGGCCTTCCAATGCACCTCTGATCATTGATTGTGCCATAGCAGTACCTATTGTTGTTTCTTCATAAAATCCTACACCTAAACTATGCAAGACAGCACCCATAATGGCACCTTCTGCTGCATAGGTAACGGTTGTTGCTATTGCACTGCGCACCATTTGGTTTTTGATCATACTAGCAAGATTATCTTTGATAAAGGTAAATGCAGTTGAATATTCAACAATAGCCTGTGGATTTTCTTGCCCGAGTGCCATATCACGCCAATTGAGGTTGGGTAATAAAGTTGGTATGCCGCCTCTTTGCTCTAGTGCTTGTTTGCCAAAGGTAATAGCAGCGGCTTGGATCATACTAAGCAAGGGTCTACCAATTGGACCAAATAATGATATATTAGCAGGACGCGGGCCCATATAACCAAAAAAATCTTGTATTGCTGTACTGCTGGCAGCAGCGATAGTTGCTGATTCTGCTTCTGGAATATTCTGGGTAGTATAGCGAACCAAAGCATCAAGCGCTGAAAGTACGCCAACATCTACGAGTGCGGTACTTGCTGATGCAACATCAATATTACCCGACAATAGCATAGCAGCTTTAAATGCTACACTAGGCAACACGCCATAGATAGTACCTATAGTAATAGTTTTGAGCATATGGCGCACATCTGGTGATTGCAGGGTAGAAAAGACCATATTTTTGATGGTACGTTGTGCTGGTTCTGATTGAATAAGATTTTGTATCTGTGATTGTTGCTGTGGCGAACCTTCTTGTTCAATTATTTTTATAGTATCTATAACGTGATGCCATGCAGCCGGCGTTACTACATCACTGGTTAATGTTTCTTCTATACGGTCAATAATAAGTGGATCGGATTCTTGTTTCTGTTTGGTAGGTAAGCTACCATGGTGAAATAAATATTGCACAGTTTTCTTTTGTGCTTCATTACCGTGTTCATCTACTTGATTAATAAGAGATATATAATAACGGTAGCCCGCTTGGTCGGCATGATCCAGATCATAGGTCTGCAATGTATACAAAATATTTTTAAATTCTTTATCTGGTATTTGAGCAATTATGGCAATTGGCAGACAAAGAGTCCAAAAATAATAACGTACTATATGCATAAAAAGCTTCATAATAATAATTCTCCTTTTACTATGATTACTATGAGCCTAGCATGATATTATTTCAAAAAGCAATAATTTTTAAGTTTTTATATAAAAAGAGCTTATGATACCAATCCGCTGACAACTACTAAGCAGCATTGAAACCGCATCTCCTGCAACGGAATTTTGTGTAAAACAATCACTTATTTTTTGTCAGCGGATTGGTATGAGTACTGATTTGTTGAAATTATATGAGATATAAAAAACCACACAATAATTTTGTTACTGTGTGGTTTTTTTGCAAAATTAGAACTATTATTTTAAAATATCATTCCTTACCCCCTTCTGTAGAGGTACTATTATTTCTCCTTATATCATTCCCTTCGCAGCTGCTAATGAGTGTACCAGTATATTTGTCATACGTTGCTGATGCACCATTTTCATAACTTACGGTATACCCGTCTCTTGTTGGTTGTACAGAGTTTTTGTGTAGGGTCATTGAATAAAGTTTATTATTTGTTATATCAATTCCTCTGTCATCACTTCTTCCTTCTATTGGCAATATAGATATAATTTTTGTATTCGGTGATTTTGATTTAGAAGGATCTTTAGTAAAAAAATGTTTTTTGATAAATAACACACTCAATGTACCTAATGCGCCAATACCTATACCTACAAATAATTTGCGGTCCAAATAATGCATGGCAGATAATGGTTGTGAAAGTAATAAACCAATTGAAAGTGCGGAGAAATATTTTCTTGTTGTGTAATGCATTGTTATTCCTATATAACATTTTGAGCTATAACTATGTTTAATGATCTACAGCCGGACGATCACGTGGGCGTTTTGTTATTTCGCCCGTTATTTTGTCAGCATGCCATATATCTAAAATATCATTTTATAATAGATCTCTACCTTCAGAAGTATAAACATGTTCCCCATCATTTCGTTTAAAATGGCAAGTTGCTCCACTCTTGTTCAAAGGAATTTCCCAAGACCAGAATCCGTCTGTGCCTGGAGTAATAACTGCTTTTGCCTTACCTTTTTTAGTTACATCAAAACTATTATTATTTTTAATATTATTATTTTTGTTAATCTCATAATAAGTAGCTGAATTTTCATTTTTAGGTATAAACAAATAGGTCTTATCTCCTTTTGTCCGACCTAAAACTATAGGCAATCCTTCTGGATAATCAGTATTTTTTGTAGAAATGGATTTTGGCATAGCGGGTTTGCCAGTAAAAAAATGTTTTTTGATAAATAATATACCCATTGTACCTAATGCGCCTATGCAACAACCTGCAAATAATTTGCGGTCCAAATAATGCATGGCAGATAATGGTTGTGAAAGTAATAAACCGATTGAAAGTGCAGAGAAATATTTTTTTGTTGTGTAATGCATTGTTATTCCTATATAACATTTTGAGCTATAACTATGTTTAATGATCTACAGCCGGACGCTCACGTGGGCGTTTTGTTATTTCGCCCGTTATTTTGTCAGCATGCCATATATCTAAAATATCATTTTATGATAGATCTCTACCTTCAAAAAAATATGTTTGGCTGCCAGTAACTTGATCAAAACAGACAAACTGACCATTCTTCGGTAGTGGAACTTTCCAAGATACAGTCTCTCCAGGAGGAGTATATGGAGTTACTTTAAGTACCTGGTTAGCAGAATAGGGATAAGCTGTGTTTGTTTGTTCATCAATGAAAAATCCATCTTCCCTGCCTGCTTTGAGTAAAATGATTCTATTTTGGTTAGATTTTGGCATAGCGGGTTTGCCAGTAAAAAAATGTTTTTTGATAAATAACACACTCAATGTACCTAATGCGCCCATGCAGCAACCTACAAATAATTTTCGGTCAAAATAATGCATGGCAGATAATGGTTGTGAAAGTAATAAACCGATTGAAAGTGCGGAGAAATATTTTTTTGTTGTGTGATGCATTGTTATTCCTTAGACCTAGTCGTTTGTCCGTCTGTTTCTAAACCAATTTATTTCATTAGTCTTTAGATTTAAATCAATCCAGGCATTTTTTTTGTTTGAATATATACTAATAGTATCATTTTCACGTTTAATAGCATAGGAAGGATCGTCATTAACTTTCAGAAGGCGAGTATTTCGTGTATCTATTATAAAGGATTCATCTTTATTCTTTGGATTGGTAATGGTGCGAGCTATAAAGGCATTGGCATTTTTTAAATACCTGTCATAAGATAGTCTACAAGCATAATAGCCAATAAGAAGACTGCCAGCAAAAAGGGCTGCGGCTATACATGCTAAGTTCTTAGTACCTTCATTCATGCTATAGATATTACTTGGTATAGTAAAAAGTCCGGCAAGTATGAGTGGAGCTATTCTCTTTGTATACATTTTGTTCCTTTTTGCCAAAAAATTTCTTTCTATAATTATAGCAGAATTTTATATGAATTATACTTGGTTTTTTATGTATATTTTTTTAATTTACTCAAGTCCTGCATTAGCTGATGTTCTATGTCTTGCAGTGCCTGTTTGAGTATTGACATCAATCCAATTGGTGTGGCATCTACCCGGATAATTATAAGGTATTTCTCGTATAGGTCCGCTATTTTGAACTTTATTAACAAGGTTTAATTGTTTATAAGAAAATAACCGATTATTGGTTGCATCAAAAATGAACTGTTTATCTTGTATTGTTATATCTTCAGCATATTCTATATCTTTTAGTTCGTATGCTTTAAATGCAGGAGATTTTTTCCAATAATAATAATGATCATATAATGATTTTGCGATCCAACCAAAAGTAAATATACCAGTATAGAAGGTAAAGGTTTTTATTTTTTCTGGAATGGTATTGGTATTAGAGGTGATACACATAAAAAGTGTACATGATACTATTTTTTTATACATGCTATATCATTGTATGATTTTCAAAATTAACTCTATTATACTAATTGATTTTATATAAAAATCTAGTTTCATACATACTTTTTGTTCAGCCATATAAGTATGGTGATACATACTATAAATGCGGATAGTATAGATAACCAGTACAATGCTTGTATATAATACACATACAAAACACCCATCAAGCAAAATGCTATGAATGATCCTATAATTGCCGGTAATGCATATACTAATTGTGTTTTAAAATGAACCAAGGGTGAAATATGTGCACACGAGGCTGCCATGATAGTCGTTTCAGAAAATAATGATATATGATCCCCACATACTGCGCCAGAAAATATAGCGCCCAGTACAGGATACAATAAAGGAATATCGGTAGGATTTGTCAGTGCAGGAAGGTTGCACAGACTGCTGATCATAGGTACTGCAATAGGAAGTAATAAACCAAAGGTTCCCCATGATGATCCAGTGGCAAGTGCCATAGTCAATGACAATAGAAACATAATAGCAGGAACATATTCAATCGTGGCGGTATTTTTGATCATTGCAGCTAAATATTGACCGGTAGCTAGGTCATTCTTCAAAAATGAACTCAGGATTGAAATTAAAAAAAGCATAATAAGAATGGAACGCATTAAATGAAACCCACTATATATAATAGGGCCAACATCGCGCATGGTAATATAGCGTTGATATAAGGCTTGCAGTAAAGAAAACAGCAAGGTAATTATACTTGCTACTGCCAGTACCAAAAATATTTGTGTATTGCTTTTAAATGCCTCAAGCAGTGTATGGGTACCACCAAACAGATAAAAGCCACCACAATATAAAATACCTACTACGGTACTGCCCAAAAGTATAATGAGGGGAATTACAAGTCCCCAGGGACTACCAGAATCTTCTGATTGAGCAGAAGTCTGTATAATCTGATTATTTTTTTCATAGGCGGCCATTGGGCCAAAAGATAACCGTTTAGTAACAATAATAAGTACCGTGAAAACCGTGAGTAATGAGTAAACCATATACGGTATACTTTCTATATAAACCAAAAAAGGATCAGCATATATAAGTGCTGTTGGATTAGTATTATCAATACCCGATTGTTGCAGGTAGACACATATAGCAGCTACCCAACTAGAAATAGGACACATAATGACAAGTACGCCTGAGAGTGTATGGATAAGATATGCTAATTTTGCTCGTGCAATGCCTACATGATCAGTAATGCTACGCATAACATTACCGACGGTCAATATGCTCAAATAATCATCTATACTCAGAATGCAAGAGGAAAAACAGCATGCAAGTTCTACCAGCGTTGGTGAATTTATTTTTTTAGTTATAATGCGAGTAAATGCCGTTGCGCTATTTGTTTTGATAAATACTTGTATGAGCGCAGGAATGCAAATCAAAAAACAATATAAATAGATAAAATCAATGTTAGTTATTTGTTGCCATATTTTATACGTAATACCATATAATGCCATTACTAATTGACCATTGGCAGCTATAAGTGCTGAAGCAATAATAGCGCAAATGATGGCTTGATTTAATCGCTGAAATAAAAAGGTGCATATAATAACAATGCACGGTGGTATAAGGCAGAGCCACGTAGGTTGCATATAAAACTCACAAATACTATAACTGTTTTTTTAAAAGGAGCAGATACATTTCTGCTCCTTTTGTTTTTTATCTTAATTCACCAGACTCGATTTACGTGGACGCCATTGGCGCAATAATTCTTTAAATAAAGCATCACGTAAACTTGAGTTAGGATGACCAGCTACATTGGTACTTACTTTTTGCATACTTGATTGTACCACCTGAGTGTCACATAAAGCTGCATCAATATGATCTATTGTTGTTTGGATATTTTTTTCATACTTTTTATATATAGCATGTTCATCCAGTTCTTCCATCAGAATAGTTTCCATTATATGTACACAATGGGCAATGTCTTCATAACTTTCTTCGATTGCTGATGGCTGTTCTGCAGCATATTGTTGTGTTAATAATAAATCATATAATCCGTTTTGTAATGCTTGTTTGGTTAATTGTTTAATTTCATCTGCATGATGTTCTGCAAGCCAGCGAAGGAGCATAAGGACCTCGCGTGGTATGGCTACTTGATTATTTTCTGCCATAAGGTCATTAATGTTTGGCATAAGTACTCCCTCGTATATAAAAGAGTGAATAATTTATTCTTCGTCGTATTCAATCTCCCAAGCTCCGGGATTTTCGGAACTATCTGAGTCATCAGTATGTTGTATAACCTGCTGTGGAGGTTCTGGATGTTTGCGCAAACTCAATAATTTTTCAGCACTTTCTCGTGCTATTACTTTTGATACTTCGCTTTCTTTTTCCAATTCTTTTTGAGTATCATCGAATAATTTATTCATATGCTTTTGCATAGTATCTATCTGTTTTTTTAATTTCAAAATCATTTCAACTCCCGCTAAATTGATACGTAGTTGATGTGTTAAATATATAATTTCCTCCAGGCGGTCTACATCTTCTTCCGCAAAAAGACGTGTATTGCCAGCAGAACGTTTGGGGGAAATGAATCCTTGCTTTTCATACAAACGAATTGTTTGTTGATGAACAGAAAACATTTTTGCCACCGCTGATATAGAATAAAAGGCTTTTTTTCTTCGTACTTTCATAGGTATATATCCAAATGTTCCTATAGTATAGCTTCCTATATTCTTCTTTCAAGAAAGAATATCATATTTAATCACACAATGCATGGGTTATACGTTCTTCCTATTATTTTCTCTATAAATTAGATGAGATTGTTTATAGTAGAAACATTTAAGGGATTGCTTTTTATATTTAATTTTCAATTGTGATATTTAAAGCCTTCTCTTTTCTTGCGTTCTACTGATTCTTTCATATTAGCGATGGCTTTTGGTGTTAATATAGGTTCTGGTATATCCATCAAAATGCGCTCTATTGTTAGTACTATTGCATTATATGCGTCGGTTTCGCTCTCTTTAAGTTGTCGGATAATCTTTTTGCCGTCTACTATGGTAAATAAATAATGTTTTTGATTATAAGAAAAATAGACCTCTTTTTCTTTTTCAATCAGTGAAATAACAACATGTTCAATAGTTTGATTGGTATTAATGTCGCAAGTGAGTGCATTACTTATCCAGGAGGAGCATATTCCCGTTATAGTCCAGATAGAAAAATATTTATTGGGACCAAGACTTTCAATATCTAAAAAACTACTTAATATATCTTCAATGCTATGCTTCGATGAAGAAATTTTTTTAATACGATGGGCAGTGGTGCCTGGAATCATAGATATTATAGAAGGTGGCTTTCCTTTATCTGTTTTACTATTTATTATAAGTTCGAACAGTATATAGTTAGCATACAGTAATAGAGCAATAGGTTCGGCCAGTTTCCCTTTTTTGGCAAAAAAGGTTTCAATATCCAAGGGTTCAGTGCGTGTTTTTGTTAAAATAGTACCAATAGAAGCAACTTTTTCGGTATCAATAACCGAAAACCATGGCAAGCCCGGCAGTTTAATTTGTGGTATAGCAACTGCTTGTATATTAGGATGTACAAGATTTGCTAAAGTATTGTAATTAATGGTATGTGATGTTGTTGCATACTGTAAAAAATCAAAGAAAGAACCTGACATTGCTATTGCTCTTGCTACTAAAGATATTTGTGTTGCACTAAATATTGATGCATCAGTTAATGCTTGCGTAATAATTGCAAAAGAATATGTTTTATCAATTTTTGATCTGGTATCTTTATATAAAAGTTCACTATTGATACCAGCTGCATAGCAAGAAGAATAATATAGAAGATATGTTTGTATCTTATATTCCAAAAATGATAACAGTGTTTTAAATTGTTCTAATGAAAGATCAACAACACTAGTTTTCATTCCCCCATGTCCACCTATATATATCACCCATTGAGGAACTTTAAATATTTTATCGTGTGCATATTCATTATGAGTAACAAAAATATGGCTTTTGTTTTGCGTCTCATCCCATAATGCTTGCATAAAATAATCAGCGTACTGGGGGGTTTCTAAAGGTCTTTTAATATCTTGCAGTGTGACCATTTGCATATGGTTTGCTTTTAATCCTAATTGATATTCAATTTCGGTTAAAGCTGGATTATTAGTATAATATAAATCATGCTCGCTAATGTTTTTATCAAGCAGGTATGATTTAGGAATTAAAAGATATAATAATGGATTAATTTCTTTTATTATCCATAGCTGCTCATTAAATCTATTACGTATAGTATCTATGATAGAAGCCGAGGCTATAATAGGGCCAGCATTCTGTTGCAAAGCAGCAAGACAATCTCCGCTTATTGCACCAAGTTTTTTTTCACTATCATCAAGAAAAACTAATAACCCATGTATAGGTGTAATAGGAGTTTCTTCAGTTTCAGTTGGTTTCAGTTTTATACTTTTTTCTATAAAAGGCCACGGCCCCAGTTGTTCTTTGTGCCAATTGCCTTTGTGATATGCCATATCAGTAGGTGCTGAAGTGCCATACCAGGTTTGATTCCGTTCAAATAAGTTTTGATGTTCTTTGATATCTTTATAATTTTGACCACCAAATCCTACAAAAATATAGGGCGTCAGTTTTTCACTATAACGTGGATGATAACCCGATTCTCTCATGTGATTAAATGTTTTACTAAATTGTATGTATAAGTTTTTAATAAGTGATTGAGTAAATTCTTTGTAATTTTGCAATGTTTGATCAGCTGGCATTGGTTTGAGGCATATAATAATGCGTGGTAGTACTTGTCGAGTCAGTGGATTACTCGTAGTATATACATCTGGTGTTGGCCGCAATGCAATAAAGGCTATATGTTCTTTTATTGCAGGATCAAGCTCTTGAGCCCAGCCATTAATGTCTGCAAAAAGATCAATAAGATGTTCATTATCAGGTATAATATAGATTTCATAATGTTGCCATTTAGTGCCTATGTCAGTTTCAGGTTCACCTATTCTTGTATATCCCGCAGATACAGTATTATTGAATTTTGCCGATAAAAAGTATTCTTTCCCTCCAATAAACATTGATCCATCAAGAATATTATTTTTTGTCAGTGATTCTAATTTAGTATGCCATATTTGAGGTGGTCCAGTTATAGTATAATATATTGGTAAAACGATATTTTGTATTATTTTTGGTGGATGATATTGACCCGTAGGATACATACGTTTTAATATAAAATTTGTAGTTCCAAATGTAGTACTTCCTGCTATTGCTGCTGCGGCAAGATACATTTTGGTTTGTTTTGACATAGTTGATTCTAGTAATCCTATACCAGCAAGACCCGCACCTGCGGCGAGTATCATTTTTGCCCAAGGTCTTTTTTGTGCTGCTGTAATATATTTTGCCATTCGAAGTATACTTGGCTTTGGTAATTTGTTTTTGTCCCATTCAGGTGGAAATAGTTCATAAGCAAACTGATATAGTAAATAGGCATTATCATTTTTTGGTAAAGTAACATCAATAGGTATATTTGGTGGTATCATTTTGGATAGTTCAGTAGCCCTATTTTTCATACTATCTACTTTTACTCGATTAGCAGAAACTATTTTTTGTTTGCTGCTAGTAGGTTCATCTATTTGCACAATGGTTTGATTATTTATATCACTGATGCTATAGGTAAAATTGCCCAGGTTGGTTTTGTTTTCAATAATAACAAAATTTCCACTACGATCAGTTGGATCTAATGGCTTCATAGTTACTTGCGCATTGCACCAATGATACAAGCCAGATAATACAAACAGTATAATAAAATTTTTATACATATTCATCACATTCAGTTTTTCTTTTGAATATATCCAATATAAAAAGGAATAATCAATAAAATATCGACTTGTCAATATACTATATTTTGTTTAAACTTATTATGTATGTATAATAAGTAAAATAGATAATAGTATAGAGATGGAGATGTATGTTATGTCAAAAAAAGAGTCACAGGCGGACAACAGTTCAATTTTTGCTGATATGGGTCAGCCAGAAATTTCATTGAAAAGTAAAAAAAATGAAATTTTGGATGCATATCATGAACTTTTGAATAAGATCAATGAAAATAAGCAAGTAAGTCATCAAGATGTTAAAAGGAAACAAGAAGAGGTTGCATTAGTGGCAAAAGTTTCAGAATATTCCATTGATCGCATTATTACAGGTATTGCTGATGTTAAAAAATTAATAGGTCATAGTCTTGAACAACTTGAACAAAAATTAACTGAAGAATATCACCAATTACATGATTTACAAGAAGCAATAGCATTAGAAGCAGCAAGTCTTGAAGAGTTTCATCAAATCAAAAAAAATGTTGATACTTTGGATGCATTATTACTTGCACAGAAAGAATATAAAACAAATTTTGAATTTAAAATGCAACAACAGCAAAAAGATTTTGATCAAGAAATTATGCAAAAAAGAGTAGCCTGGCAAAAAGAACAAGACGACAAGGAACAGGAGAAAAAAGAACGTGAACAACAAATCAAAAAAGAGAGAATGAGAGAAGAGGAAGAGTACAAATATACTACTATGCTGGAGCGAAAAAAAGAGCAGAATGCCTATGAAGCAAAAAAAACGATTCTGGAGAAAGAACTAGAGGATAAAAAAACAAGAATAGAACAAGAACTTGCTGATCGCGAGAAAAATATTACATCATTAGAAATTGAATATAAAAATTTGAATAAACGAGTAGAAGGTTTTCCTCAAGAACTTGAGAAGGCTATTCAGCACGCTGAGAATATAGTTCGTGAAACATTAGAACGTACATATAAATATAAAATGGATATTGCAGAAAAAGAACTTGAAGGTGAAAGAAAGTTAAATGCACAGGTTATAGCTAGTTTGCAAGCAAAAATTAAAGAGCAAGATATTTTTATTCGTTCACTGACACAAAAAACTGATGAAGCGAGTAATCAGGTTCAAGCGATTGCATTAAAAGCCTTAGAAAGTTCTTCTTATATTCGTTATCATATGGATGATACAAAAAAGGTGAATCAAGCATTGTGATATCAAGATACTATTTATATGTTAAAATTTCGTCCTTATTGTCGTTTTGATTTTATGGTAATAGGCAATCTTGCTGGCATAGGTATAATGCCAGCAAGTGCTCGGGCGGCTGCTTCTTGTGCTACTTTGCATGATTCATAGGCCACCAGACATGCATCTGCTTTAGTCAGATCTTGCAATATAAATGGCGGACAGCATAAAACCAAAATAACAGGGTTACCTTGCATTTGTATATCAGTAATAAGAGTATGTATGATTGGTAATATTGATGCATTAATAGTAGTACCAATAATAGGAAGAATTACTGGCGCTTTTGTTTTTAATTTTTTGATTATTTTTTTGCCCGTATTTTTATGTATTTTTTTTATATGATAATACTTTTTCAATTCTTTTATAAACAGTGATTCTTTATTATTGTTGAGTGTTATATAATAGTATTGTTGTTGTTTAGATAATGGTACTACATGTGATGTATCATATACTAATGTAATAGCGTGTTCATATAATTGCTGTTGCAACATATATGCTTCCGGGCGCCACAAGAACTCAAGGTGGTCAGAAGGTAAACAATTACCTGCGGTCATGCATGCTTCTTTGGCCTGTAATATTTTATATACACGCTTGTCAATGTCAGTTTCAGATATGATACCAGTACGCGCTGCATTCAGTAATACATAATAAGATTGTGGTGTATTGGTAGGACTTAATAAAATATCATGACCAGCAATAAATGCATATAGTGCATCTTGATTAGCAGGTACCGTATGTACAATTGACGTCATGCGCAAAGCATCAGGCATAATAAGGCCATCAAAAGCATACTGCTGACGTATCATTGTATCTACAATAAGAGGTGAAAGGCTGACGGGTATATTGGTATTATCAAGTGCGGGAATGGCCAGATGGCCAATCATTATAGATTTGATGCCAGATGCTATAAGATATTGAAATGGCACTATATCATTGTTTTCTAGTTCTAATCTTGTTTTGGTTATTATAGGTAAAAAATCATGAGAATCAACGGAAGTATTACCATGACCAGGAAAATGTTTGGCACAAGCAATAATACCAGCATCTTGTAGTCCGTGCATAAAATATACTGATTTGGTTGCTACATTAATTGGATTGTCACCAAATGAACGCATACCAATTACTGATCTATATTCGGTCAATATATCGGCAACAGGTGAACCATTAATATGAATTCCCATACGTGCACATTGTCTACCAATTTCAAATCCTAGCTTATATATAAGATCATTATTAGTAATAGCCCCAAGAGTTAATGCATGAGGAAATGATATACAATCTTCTATGCGCATCCCAAGCCCCCATTCAGCATCTTGCATAATAAGTAATGGGATTTTGCTTATTGATTGCAGGTAGCGGGTGATAGTACATTGTTCTTTTGCGGTAGGCATACCAAAAAATATAATACCGCCAATGCCAAACCGCGTAATAAGATGGCTGAGGTATTTTAGATTGAGGTTAAAATGGCCTGATGGATTTTCTGTAGCAGCAACAACGATTAATTGACCTATTTTTTGCTCAAGTGTCATCTGTTTGAGCATATCTTCCGCCCAAGTGGCACGTAGTATACCAAAATGTGTTCCCACAAAGCAAACAAGGTACATATATAAAAAATAGTTCATAGTATCCTTTTGTATTTATGTATGCATAATACAAAAAGGTTACTTATTATTGCTATATATAATAGTACATTATAGTACATTGCGGAATGGCAAATAAGCGGGGTGAAATAAGGCCTAATGTATTGCATACTAATTTCTCGCCCATACTTATAAACCATGCAGTACCGAGTATTCCTTTTGCCATTATCGTATCTAGCCATGATGTACGATTCCATTGCCAATTTTTACTGATTATCTTAGATTTTTGTATAAGATTTTTTGCTTTGACCAATGATTCAACAGGAATAGGAGTAGTATTAGAGCCTATCCAGAAACTGACAAAGTAAAAAAAATGTGAGAGACTCTCTCCGAAGAAATAAAAATAAAAATCAACGGAGAGAGCAAATGCATTCAATATACGATTGTATACCAAACAGTTTTTTAATGCCAGCAAATC
>DASZEX010000024.1:0-6397 GCA_035940365.1 Candidatus Babeliales bacterium
GATTTGCTGGCATTAAAAAACTGTTTGGTATACAATCGTATATTGAATGCATTTGCTCTCTCCGTTGATTTTTATTTTTATTTCTTCGGAGAGAGTCTCTCACATTTTTTTTACTTTGTCAGTTTCTGGATAGGCTCTAAAGGTAAACCATATGAACTTTTACGCATAATAAATGCTTGCGGTAAGTACAATGAATGTTGTTTTTTATAGAGTAATGATACTATCCAGGCGATAGGATTTTTTAAGTCCACATTGCTCAAATCAGATCCCTTTATTATTGTTTCAGGATCTTGTATGTGCCACAATTGTTTATTTGGATCACTATTTGGATATATAGTGTATGCAAAAACAGTACATAATACCAAACAACTTATCATATATTTTCTATTCATAGTTCCTCCTTCTGGTTATTTGATATTAAGTAATATATATATTTCATCAGCAGATATTGTTTCTTTTTCTTGTAGGACTTGCGCTAACATGTGCAGTTTATCTATATGTTGTTCAAGAATGTTTCGTGCTACTGCATATTGTGTATCAATAATATTGCGTATTGCCCCATCAATTAACTCTGCTGTTCTTCCTGCATATGGCATATAATAAGTATAGGTAAGTGCACCGACATCTTTTGACATACCATATTGGCAAACCATTGCTCGCGCTATTGCTGTTGCACTATCTAAATCAGATGCCGCTCCGGTAGATAAAGTATCAAAAATTAATTCTTCTGCTATGCGTCCACCAAGTGCAGATGCTATTTCAGCCTCCAGATCTTTTTTATTTAGTGTATACCGATCATGTGTTGGCATAGACCATGTAAGACCAAGTGCTGACCCGCGTGGCAATATGGTTACTTTATGTAGTGGATTACTTGCGCCAGTAGTAGTATGTATTATCAAACGGACTAATGCGTGACCAGCTTCATGATAGGCAATTTGCTTTTTCTCTGCGTCATTAAGTGCAAGTGATTTATTTTCTTGACCCATTATTATTGTATCACGTGCCAATTCAATATCATGCATATCTACCGCAGATTTTTGTATTTTGGTTGCAATACGTGCCGCATCTTTTAATAATTCTGCAAGCTCTGCACCGGAAAATCCGGTAGTTTGACGTGCAATAAGTTCCAAATCAACTGCAGAAGACAAGATAATACCTTTTGCATGTACTTTCAAAATCTCTAAACGTTCTGATTGAGTAGGCAACGGTACATGAATTTTTTTATCAAACCGACCGGGCCGCAATAATGCATCATCAAGTATGTCTAATTTATTAGTTGCAGCAATGACAATGATTGGATTGTTATCTGTTTGAAAGCCATCCATTTCAGTAAGCAGCTGGTTTAGTGTATTGGCATATTCATTACTGCCATCAACTCTTCCATAACTTCTTTCTCTTTTTCTACCAATAGTATCAATTTCATCAATAAAAATAATACATGGTGTTTTTGACCGAGCCTGTGCAAATAATGTACGCATTGTTTCTGCACCAGTACCAACATATGTTTGTACAAAATCAGTACCGTTTACTGCTATAAATTCACATCCTGCTTGGCCGGCTACTGCTTTGGCAAGCAATGTTTTACCGGTACCTGGCGGACCATAGAGCAAAATACCTTTTGGTGCTTGCGCTCCCAGCTTGGTATATTCAGTAGGATTTTTTAAATATGTAACTAAATCTTGTAATTCTTCTTTGGCTACCGTCGCTCCAGCAATATCATTAAATGTTGTCGTTATTTTTGGACTTGTATTTTTTTGTTCATCGGTTTTTTTGCCGGATGTAGTTAAAAGAGCATGCTGAGCTTTTGTATATTTACTGGTATAATATGTAAGGTATAATAAGCAACCAGCGCTCACTATACAATATAAATCACCAATATATGGTATAGATGTTTTGGGGCTTGGTAAGTGCAAATTTTGAAAACTTGATAACAGTCCTATAGATTGTACATTGTGAGATACTAAGCACATTAATGATAAACCTACCAAATATTTTTTGATAATTTTCATGCAAACTCCATTTATTTTCAGTAAAATAATAACTACATTCAAACAAAAGCTACTTGATACTACATAGTATCAACCTTTCTATTTATTGTACCGCTTGTTTTCAATTTGTCAATAAAGACAGAATTGGGCCATAGGAACTGCCTTTGGCGCAAATATATATAAAAAAATAAGGCATATCCAGATTGAAATTTTAAAATAAGATGATATACTCAATAGTATGAGTATAGAAAAAACATGGGGTATTATTATGATTACATCTATAAAAAAAGCTACCTATATACTATCTATAGGGTTATGTATAACTTCAGGTATTTCTCAGGCAAAAATGGTTACTTTTGATACCATACTGAAAAATCATGCAGGCAAAAACTACCAACGAGCACTCACCGATGCTATTGAACAGGCAGGCAATGTATTAGTATATGTAGGTTCGGAAGCAAGATGTAAATACTGCAAAACAACTATGGATGCCATACGTAAACTAATAACAGAATTTCCTGATGTGTTATTCATTACTATTAGTTCGGATAAATATCCATCATTCAAATCAGGCACTATTCCTAAACTTAAATTTTATGTAAATGGTGTTTATATTACCGTAACTGATTCACAAAATCTTGCACAATTGCGCGCATCACTTAAAAAATATTATAGATAAATACAAGTAATAAGTATTTGATACTAAAATAGGGCTGGCACTTGCTGGTCCTATTTTGTTTAGGTACGCTATATACACCATTAATCAATCATCGCATAAGGTAGCTGCATGAAACCAAAAACCATTCAAGGCGAAAAATATGTATGGTTCTTGCCTGATGAACATAATGCACGTGCTGCTCAAATAGCCAGTTCCTATAATCTTTCAATACCAATTGCCCAAACATTACTTTCACGTGGATTTACTTCAAAAGAAATGATTGATGATTTTTTATTTAGTACCTATCAAAAAGATGTTGGTAATAGTAAACAAATGAAAGATGCTCAAAAAGCAGTTGATCGTATTGTGCATGCTATTAAATCAAAAGAAAAAATTATCATTTGTGGTGATTATGATGTTGATGGGGTAACTTCGTCTGCACTCATGATGATGTGCTTATTGCCGCTGGGGGCTGATGTAAATTTTTTTCTTCCTCATCGTGTCAAAAACGGGTATGGCCTTTCAACCAATACCGTACAAAAAGCAGCAGATAGCGGTTATACATTAATGATTACGGTAGATAATGGTATTACTGCATTTGAACCTGCATTGCTGGCAAAAAAATTAGGCATTGACCTTATTATTACTGATCATCACAAACCGCATGACCACCTACCTGAAGCATTTGCCATTGTAAATCCCAATCAGCAGGATTGTACATATCCCTATAAATTATTTGCCGGTGTCGGGGTTGCATTTAAAATAGTTTCATTGTTATACGAACATATGGGCAAAGAATTACCATGCAAAGCATATGAACTATTATTACTCGGTACTATTGCAGATGTGGTACCCTTAACAGGTGAAAACCGCTTCTGGGTACGCTATGGTCTTTCTACCGTACATCAAATGGAAAGCCTCTCATTCAAAGCACTCAAACAGAATGGTAAATTAAGCAAACCTACTATTTCTGCTACTGACATTGCATTTTCTATTGCGCCACAAATTAATGCGCTTGGTAGATTAGAAGATGCACGCCAAGGTGTTCGTTTTTTAATTGGATCTGACAAACAAGAAGTTGACAGTGTAGCTGCTATGTTACTTTCACTCAATGAAACGCGTAAAACAATGGAGCGCGCTATTTTTGAAGAAGTAGTACAGCACATTGAATCAGGTATTGTTAATCTACAGCAAGAACGTTGTATTATTGCCTCTAGTTCTCATTGGCCTCCCGGTGTAATTGGTTTGGTTGCTTCGCGAATTATGGCTGCCTATGGAAGACCAACTATTCTGTTACATGAAACAAAAGAAAATATATTCAAGGGATCATGTAGATCAATACCAGAATTTGATATATTTACTGCTTTAAGTCACTCTCGTGATATTTTGATTCAATTTGGTGGCCATCCAGCAGCTGCTGGGCTTTCTATTGATAAAGAAAATCTCCCTATACTCAAACAGAGACTTGAAGCATTACTTGCACAGCAGGTTACTGAATATGATTTATTGCGTAAATTAAAATTGGATGCATCTGCGCAACTGAGTGATTTAACTCATAAATTTATTACTGATATGGTACATCTGGAACCATTTGGCCATGGTAATAGCACGCCTTGTTTTTATATACACAATGTAGTGCAAGTACAAAAACCATTATTACTCAAGGATTTGCATATCAAAATGTCAATTTTTGCTGATGGGGTCATAAAACCTGTCATATTATTTAATCGACCTGAATTATATGAAAAATTAATTGTACATGCGCACAGCCCATTAAGTATAGCAGCTCATGTTACGGGAAATTATTGGAATGGTCGCACAAATATAGAACTTACCGGTATTGATGTAGCTTTTGGAGAACAGTAAATGATAATTACTATTGATGGCCCTGTAGCAAGTGGTAAATCCACCGTTGCACTACGCATTGCAACTGAGTTAGGTATGTATTATGTATGTTCAGGTTTACTGTACCGTGCATGCACATATATATTAAGACATTATGCTGGATACAAAACTGAACATGCAATAACACATCCTTCCCAAAAAGATATTGAAGAATATTGCAATCAATATCGTATTCGTTATGTATATACTATTCATGGCATACAAATTTTTTTTGATAATCATGATATTACTGAGTATTTAAAAACCGCTACTATTGATCATTATGTTTCTTTGCTGAGCACTCATGAGGCAATACGCATTGAAGTACATATTATGCAAAAAGCTATTGCGCAAGACAAAGATATTGTGGCTGATGGACGTGATATGGGTAGTGTGGCATTTCCGGATGCTGAATATAAATTTTTTCTGACCGCATCAGTAGAAGAACGTGCTGGACGCTGGCAAAAAGACCAAGAAAAAAAAGGAAATAATGTTTCCCTGCAGCAAGCAATTGAGGCTATTACACAGCGGGATTACCGCGATACTACGCGTGCTGTTTCACCATTGGTAGTTCCAGCACATGCTATTATTATTGACAGTACCAATCTCACATTGGATCAAACGGTACAGGAAATGCTAAAATATATTAAGCCTTGGAAGTAACTGTATTGTTTACTGATTCAGTAGTTACATTATTTTTACTACTAATTTTGTTATACAACCAACTACAACATTTCTTTATAGTACAGCATATGCCTGTATTACATACAAATGAAATTAATTCACTTACTGGTACACCCACAAGACCTACTATTCCTGCCCATGCCTTAGTGGAAGAAATATTATCAACTTCATTTGATAATATACCAATCTGTATTTGACATTTTTTTAGTTCTGGCAATGATACAGTTACTTCTTTTGATACTGGTGAAGGCAATGCATTATCTAATATTTTTTTGCTTACTGGTGGAAAGTTATAAGGGAATAAATCATATACTATCTGATACTGCAAGCGATTTTTTTCGGTTATATTTGTGTCAATAAATGTGTGCATTATTGTTTTTTCTTGCATTGCATAATATCTATATACTTTATATGAAATATATGCCAAACCTACTATGCCTACAGTAACAAGTATATCTTCTATACCAAAATCCGATTCTTCTTTTGCTTGTAACTCTTTTGCTATTGGTACACATGTGGATGTGGAAACATTGCGCGCATACGCGCGATCAGTAGGTGCATATTTTTCGGTTGATGCAGCTTTTTGAATATCCTCTTTTTTTTCTGCATGTATACTAAAATTTATTGGGGTAATTTTCTGTGCTTTATTCTTTTTTTTTACTGAGAATTTTTGTTCATATTTTTGAGGAATAATTATGGGATTGACACCACACAATTTTATACATGTATTTGAAAAGTATATGGTATTCCAATCAATATCTTCAAATACCGGTATATGTGTAGACTTATAATCTAACCAAAAAAAATATGGTGGCTTTAAATATCTTAATAATGGTACATGAGCAAATGGCGAATTAAAACCAAACGTTATATAATGACCATAAGTTTTAATATAATCGTGAGGCAAAAGATACATATTATGTATTGATTCAAACTCTTGCTTATTGTGAAATTCAACTACAATATTATTTAATTTATTGTTTACTTTATGATTTTTTACATTCAACACCTTTTCTAAATATGGTATAGAATATGCTTGTGCTAAAGTGACCCCCTTTGTCAAGACACGAAACGTATAAAAACTTTTAAAACATATAAGCCCCCTTGAAGTTGAAAGATTGCTGTGAAGCAAAGGATGCATAAAGTTCTTGTTTAGTTGGTATAATTCCCATGCTGAAAACAG
>DASZEX010000025.1:0-37898 GCA_035940365.1 Candidatus Babeliales bacterium
CACTTTCTTCATAACGTGATCTAGTCGATGTAATTGGCATGGCGGCAACGGTTAAATTTTACAAAGAATATATATTCATAAAAACAACGTCCTGATCAACGAAATGCGATATAATTATAATCAAAACTCAACAGAACCTAACACATTTTTTTGATAAACAAGTATATTATTATAGCCAGTTAAATAATCTAGATAATTTTATTAATGGTTTTTCCCAGGTAACCTATGTATATCCCAATATAGCAAATGATTATGATCGCGCTAGAGGTATTAATTGTATTATTAGACCTTCAGATGCTATGGTTTTTGCTTATAACAATTATATTACTGTTGAGAAAACAAAGGCCGAAGAAAAGCATGAAGAAAAACATTATATTGGTGCGGCTATTACTGCGCCAGTAACTGCTCTTGCATATACCCCAACGTATATAGCTGCGGGACATGAAGATGGTTCATTGACCTTAATTGATCAACCAAAAAAATGGCGACATGAGTTTTCTTGTTGTCATACTGCTCCGGTAACAAGTATTCTTTATGTTGATTCACTCAATATATGTGTTCTTGCAGGTGGCAATGGAGTAACGCTTATCAAAATTCCTTCAGCTGCGAGTTATAATCAAGGAATGTCGAGTATAGAGGTAGATATAGAATCATTAATATATGGTAATGATAAAAAAGGGAAGCCTATTTTGGCAGATATGGTTGCTATTGCTGGACTTTTTATTATTAGTAAAACAAAAGATAATAAATCATATGCCCAACATATATACTCACACAATGCACTTAATGCTATTCACTATGGTATATTTGACATATGTGAAAAGAACTTTTTAGTTCGTATGATTGAAGCTAATCAGAATCAAAAAAATATAGTACTATCCAGCGATGAGCAAAAAATTCTTGATAATCTATGTCCAACAATACGTCGCATATTAAGTGCTGAATTTGAAAAATAAGGTAATACAATACGGTGTGCTATTTAATTGCGAAATTAAAGCTTGCTGCTTAGTATGTACAGATTATTATTGAATGTGATATAGTGTCGATATGTCAATACTATAGGAGAACTTTATGCACATAACTACTTTGTGGAAACGATCACTCAAATTGTGTACTCCTGCAAGTTTAAAGATATTTTCTTTGCTGACACTCAAAGCAGTACGCGATGTATTAAAAATTCCTACCATACTATGGTCATTAGTTATTATTGGGCTCATTGCATTATGTACAAGCAATGGTGCAATTATCGCAAATAAACTGTTCCCTATATTGTTTATTATGGCTACGCGTCCATCGATGGATATAAAAGATTGGACCTATTTCAGGAGAAATATAAAGCGAAGTATAGTAATGATAGGCGTATATGCAATTATCGCTATTGTTTTAAGTTTTATATTGGTTGGATTTACCAGCCTTATTATATCCATATTACGCAATTGGTATACACAGTATCACCAAGCAATTATTATTATACCTATTATACTTATATTCAGTATTATGATTATATGTAGTGTTATGTTTGCTTTTATGTCTATTCCAGTTCAATATTTTGCTTTGTTATTCTATTTAGATAGAAAAGAATCTATATGGTTAGCATATAAACGAGCATTGGCTATGTTTTGGTATAATATGCCTGCTATAGGTATATATATTTCCTGTTTTGCATTGTTATTTATACCAATATCTCTATGTTTAGTGTTATTTCTTCGCTATATAAGTGCGCTGCCATTTTTAGCATCACTTTTAAATCAATACATTAGTACATTATATAGTATTATTTTAATTTGCTTGCTTACCAATCTCTATATAAAATTAGTACATGATCAGTATGAGTTATATTTCCCCGGCGATGTATATAATGAGTAATCATGGTATCAATTCGAGTTATTGCCTATACCGTATATAGTTATATAGTAATTGTGCTGTTATCTGTTATATTTATAATACCCGCATTTATTATTGTATGTATACCAAGAACATCACGGTATAATAGGCTGGTTTATTACATTGTATATGGTTTTTATATAATCACGCAGAAATTTTCATTGCTTTCTATTGATTATATCGGACGTGAAAATATTCCCAATCAACCCTGTATATTTGCCGCAAATCATCAATCCTCTTTTGATATTCCGTTACTGGGACTACTGGCCGGAACTTCGCCTCACGTATGGCTCGCGCGTCATGATGTATTGCAAGATTTTTGGTTTTTAGGTTTTATTATTAAGCGATTGACCGTACTGGTAGATGTTTCTACCCCTCGCCAGGGCATGATTTCTCTCTTGCGAATTTCAAATATGGTACAAAAAAATGGTGATCATATTATGATTTTCCCCGAAGGTGGCCGGTTTACTACCGGTGATGTCAAAAAATTTTATGGCGGATTTGTTGTGTTAGCAAGAAGACTTAACCGACCAATAATTCCAGTGTATATTAAAGGAGTACACACCGTATATCCACCTAATACATGGTGGGCACGTTGGGGAAGAATTAAAGTTATTATTGGCAAACCATTTATACTACAAAAGAATGAAACTGATAATGACTTTAAACAACGTATCCATCAATGGTTTGTTGATCAGGTACCGTAATATGTTTGTTCCATTCCGTTTTGTATATCCATTTGTTTTATATTATACTATCCCTCTTTTTTTTATTGCATGTATACTACGCATATGGTGGTATAAAGAACCCATCTATAGGTACACATTAGTTACTACACTTGGGAGTTCTGGCCATTCAAATGCAGTATGGATTAAGCGTCTATTTAATTTTTTGCGGACTATTATACTTATTATGCTCGCATTGCTCTGTGCCAAACCTCAATGGGGCGATGCTCAACGCCAAATAACAATAGATGGTATTGATATTATTCTGGCACTTGATGCGTCAGGTAGTATGGATACATCAGACTTTGAAGATGATCCACGTTCTCGTATTGATATTGCCAAGACGGAAGCAATTCGATTTATTGAAAAAC
Organism: Candidatus Babeliales bacterium; assembly: GCA_035940365.1. Taxonomy (GTDB): domain Bacteria; phylum Babelota; class Babeliae; order Babelales; family Vermiphilaceae; genus DASZEX01. The sequence continues at coordinate 2,981 of DASZEX010000025.1, forward strand.
GTACTAATGATGCTATAGGGCTTGTAATTTTTGGTAATGATGCGTTATCCCGCTGTCCATTAACTATGGATAAAAGCATGCTCAAGCATATTATTAATGATCTTTATATTGGTATTATTGATTATCGGGGTACCGTCCTTGCACGAGCATTGATTGCAGGAGCAAATAGATTAAAACATGCAAAAAGCAAAAGTAAAATAATGATTCTTCTTACTGATGGTGAACCAACTGATAATGATATTCCATTGCCAGCAGTGCTTGAAATTATTAAAACATTAGGAATTAAAATCTATACGATTGGTATAGGTAATGATGATCCTATGCTGGCACGAAGAACGTTATTCATGATGCCTTATATAGGAGTTAACAAAGCATTATTAACGCATATTGCAACTCAGACAGGCGGACAATATTTTTGTGCACGTAATGCTGCTGACATGCGACGTATTTATGACGAGATTGATTTGCTTGAAAAAACTAACCACGAGGCTCCTGTATTTACACAATGGTATGATATATACCTACCATGGGTACTATTTTGTTTATTATTAATTAGCCTTAGTATTCTACTTTCTACATTGGTATGGTGTGTGCTATGACAATAACTTTCTGGGGCATTACTTGGTCTATTACCTATTATGCGTGGATGAGTCTATTGGCTTTGGGCATTATAGGGCTTATTATATATCGTCATCAACATATTGAAAATCTTATATATAGTTTGGTGGGCAATCGTGCTACAATACTTTTGCAACATACATCTTTCACACGACGTATTATTAAATCAGTATTACTCGGTATTGGCGTTTTGTTTTTGGGAATAACGCTATGGCAGCCTCATTGGGATAAAGATATACAAGAAGCTGAAGAATATAGCCGTGATTTATATATAGTATTAGATATTTCTCGCAGTATGCTGGCACAAGATGTACAACCTAATAGACTTGAGTTGGCCAAAATACTCATTAAAAAATTAGTATCAAAACTTTCATGCCAGCGCGTTGGTCTTATAGTATTTTCTGGCAGCGCTTTTGTGCAGTGTCCATTAACACAAGATCATGGAGCTTTTAATGTATTTTTGGATCATGTAGATGTAGAAACTATAGCATCTGGTACTACATCACTTGAAGGCGCATTGAATCAAGTAATTAATACCTATAATCGTATGCCTACCAAAAAGCATAAGTTGGTAGTTTTGGTAACTGATGGTGAAGATTTTTCTGATAATATGACTGCTATGCAAGAGCGTATAGCTGAAAGTGGCTTAACTATATGCGCTATTGGTATTGGTACACCAGAAGGCGCTCCAGTTCCTTTATATGATGAATATGGTAACCACATTGGTCATTTAAAAGATACACATGATAATGTAGTAATTTCATGTCATAATGCGGCATTACTCCAAGATTTAGTATGCAAAACAGGCGGTCAATATTGTGGTGCCCTTCATGATCAATCAGGCATTGATACTATGGTGAATTATATTATGCATATAGAAAAAGAATTACTGGAATCAAATAAAACCTGGATAGAATTAAAAGCTCAGTATCCTTATTTTGTAATGGTAAGTTTTATCTGCTTTTTGATTGAATGGTTATTATGAAATATAGTATCTATTTGTATTGTATATGTATGATTCTGCCTTTATATGGTATGCATTTTGCATATGATCAGGCTATATTATTGGCGCAACAGGGTAATTGGCAGGAAGCATCACATTGTTTACAGCATCTTTTGGTAAACAATCCTGAAGATGCTTCGCTTTTGTATGATACCGGGGTCGCATCATTTAATATGAATGATATGGAACATGCTATAGCATATTTTCAGCAAGCGGCACAAAAATCTGGCAATAATTCTGTATTACAAGAAAAAGCATGGGTAAATGCAGGCACTGCATACGCAAAAAATGATAATTTTGATGAAGCAATTACCTGTTTGGAATATGCATTAAATCTTAATCCTACAAATGAATCAACGCAAAAAAAGTTAGAAGAATTCAAAAAAAAACGAGATGAAAAAAAACAACAAGAGCAGCAACCAGAACAAAATCAAAAATCAAAAGATTCGCAGGATGAGAATCAGAATCAAGATCAAGAACAACAAAACAAAGAACAAAAAAATCAAGACACCAATGACGATGCGCAAACAAATAATGACCCTGAAAATCAGAATAATGAAGAAGATCAATCTTCTGAATCAAATCAAGATAATAATAGCGACCCAGATCAAAAAAATGAGCAAAAATCAAACAATAATCACAATGATCAATGCAATACTCAGCAACAACCACACGATACATCATCAGAAAAAGATGATAACCAAAGGCATGAGCAATCAAATAAAGACAATAGACAAAAAAATTCTCAGCAAGATACATCAAGTAAGCAGTCTGATCAATATGGTAATAACCAACAATCAATAGAACAATCAGTAGAGAATACGCAAGAGTCTAGCTCTGCTAATAACATGCATGCAGTACCTGAAGAGCTACAAAAAGAAGAAAATAAATGGATGCATACATTATTGGAAAAGTATGAACAACATGATATTGAGGGCAACAAGAGATTATTACGAGGGCAATTACATCAGCAGGGAGTACCTAAAACATATGAAAAAAATTGGTAGTATACTCATTTTAGTATGGATAACGTCTATTTTTGGTGCACAACCAGTACATATAGCGTTATATGATACACACGGCATGCCTGTATCTTGTTGTGTCCAAGGTGCATTATATACACTCCATATTTCTTTGCATAATCTCTCTGTATCTACTCCTATTTCTTGTACATTGCCAGATGGTTGGCGTATGCATCCAGGCAAAACGGTTAAACGTCATATTGAACAAGGTAATACTACCATTACCTATGTATATACTATTTCTCCTGAGAGATTAGGTACAACTACGTTAGGTCCTTTGCATGTTGAATCTGGTACTGATACGTACGTATCTAATAGTATTACGGTAGTGGTAAAAGAAAAAGATGAAAAGGCAATAACAAATACGCCAGCGCGTGCACTATTAGTATGTAATATACCTGTAACCCAAGCGTATGTTGGGCAAGAAATTCCTTGTTTATTGCAATTCTGTTATATACCAAACCAAGTATCACTGGAACAGATAGGAAAACCTGATATTGCAGATGTTACCATGTCTGATTGGTCTGGTCCTTATACGGGAAATAAAGAAATCAATGGTGTTATATATGAATATATTGAATGGCGATGGTCAATTCATTTTTCTAAACCTGGAAATTATGAGCTACCAGCGTATCGTGCCGATTATATTGATTTTACTAAAAAACAGCAATCCCGAACACCATTTGATCTTTTTTTTAATACAAATAGTTTACAAACATTGTATTCAAATATACAGCGCATTCTGGTAAAACCGTTGCCATATGATGCAAGTAATACACAGGCAGTAGGAAGAATTAGTGCATATACTATGACTAGTGATAAAACTGAATGCAAAGTAGGTGATGCGGTTGTACTTTCTTTGATGATAACCGGGCATGGGAATTTTGGTGATATTGATGCACCTCGTTTGACTAATATACCTACAGGCCTTAAATATTATGATTCCAAAAAAGAAAAAATACATACGGCATGTGAACCAACAGTATGTTTGCAATATATTGTGCAGCCCATGCAGGAAGGAACTTGGGATATACCGGCACAGCAGTATATATATTTTGATCCATATGATGCATCATATAAAACCATTGAATCTAATGCTATATCATTAAAAGTATTGCCTAAAATAATGGCAATATCTTCATCTGAAGAATCAGACAGAATATATACGCAGCCTACAGGATTGTGCGCAATTGGTACCAGATTACCTTTGGCTGAACATTTTCATCATATTCCTTGGCAACTATTTTTTTTACTTGCAAGTTTGCCAATACTATGCATGATAGGTTATAGCATATATATATTCTATATAAAATATTGTGAAAAAAACAAAATATCATATAACGCCAAAACTGCTTTTGACCGTGCAAAAAGACGTATAAAAATAGTCAAAAATATTAGTCAGTTGTACTATATTTTTTTACATTGTTTTTCAGATTGGTGGATGGTAGATTCGCAGATACTTACAGAGCAATATATATATATCAAACTTAAACATGCAGGTATGCCAGAAGTCCAATTGCATGAATGGGAGCTTTTTTGGCAAAAATGTATGCATGCGGCTTTTGTATCTCAGGCAAAAGAAGTACATGATACATATATAGTAATTAATGATGCAATACGATGGTGTGAAATATTAAAACACTATAGGTAATATGGAATAACATGCAGCATAATTGGTATGGTTTGTTTATAATACTATATATGGGATTATTGTACGGACAGAATGAACAATTCTTTTTAAATGGCAATAATTGTTATCAACACGGTGATTATCAAAAAGCTTTGGAATGGTATCAAAAAGTAGATATTCCTTGCGCAGTCCTTATGTATAATATCGGTAATTGTTTTTATAATATGCATCATATAGTAGATGCATTGGTATATTGGTCTCGTGCACAAAAAACAGCATCTGTAGTAGATTTGCGGACTATACAGAATCACAAATTATTAGCATATAAAGTATTGCACATAAAAGAGCCAGATCCTATATTTTATAATTCGTTTGTATCCTTTTTTTGTTTGCAAAGTATAGTTTTGATACTTTGGTTTTTTGTATGTATTGTTATTTTTTTTCTACGTGGCTTTATGCGGTGGATTTTATTAATACTAGGAATTATTGCACTTTCTTTTGGATCAATAGTACTGTATAAAGAATCATATACGCGCACTTCATTGTATGGATATGTAAATAATGATCAAGAAATACTTTTTGCAGGTCCCGGAAATTGGTATCATCAAATAGGTACATTGCCATATGCTACTTGTGTTGAAATTGTGCATAAAGAACAAGATTGGTATGCAATATGTACCAATACTACTCGTGGATGGGTTCCAGCCGAAACTATAAAGGTAATATAACACAATGGTAATATCCCGTTGGTATATAGTAAGACTAATATGGATTTCACTGTATATAATGGTATATATACATATGACACTATTGATGCATAATATGTGTCATATGTATTATAGGCGCGCATGGTATGCATTATTAATTAAAGCTAAATATAATTTTTATAAACATCTGATACAAAGTTCCTTCACCCCCCAAGCTGAATGTCTTATATCTACTGATAAGCAAAAGCATTCTTTAATGCAAAAGATAACAAAATCAAAAATAACCCAATCGGTTGCCGATACATTATCTCCTATTACCCATGAAAATACGTTTGGATGGCCCCTAAAAAAAGGTTCATTTTGGATTAGTTCTCATTTTGGTCCTCGATTAAAAGATGATGGCAGGTTAGGTTTTCATTATGGTATAGATTTAGCCGCAATTAAGGGAACACATGTAATAGCAGCACGCAGTGGAAAGATATTGTATGCTGGTTATCAACCAAAGTATGGTAATATGGTTTTAATTAGACATGATAAACAGTTTAAAACACGTTATGCACATCTTAATACTATTCAAGTAGCTATAGGAGATTGGATATTAAAAGGAAGTTGTATTGGCACAGTAGGTGATACTGGCTATATCCGCAAAGAAGGAGCAGATGGGTCTCATCTTCATTTTGAAATGTATGAGTATGACAAACGAGTGAACCCCATGCAATTTTTTTCAAAAATGGTATCCTAAAATTTTAGGAATATAATATATTTGGTTTTATTACGAAAGGTTTTTTGTGTTACAAGGAAGTAAAATTTCTCAATCTGGGTTTTTAGCCAGTGTAAGGGAGTTTATTACTCTTTTGCTTATAGTACTTATAGTTCGTATATTTTTATTTGGTTTATATCAGGTCCCTACTGGTTCTATGGAAACAACTATGTTAGTGGGAGAACGTTTTTTTGCTGATAAATTAAGTTATTTTTTGCGTACACCACATCGGGGTGAAATAATATCTTTAAATGCACCTGATTTTGTTTATTCTCCCAATCCGGTAGTAAAATTGTTGCAACTCTATGTGCTTGGACCAATTCCTTTTAATTGGGGACCTGATAACTGGACAAAAAGGGTAATTGGTATACCCGGTGACCATGTAGAAGGAAAAATAGAAAATGGTAAGCCAGTTGTATATTTAAATGGTAAGGTGCTTGATGAACCTTATGTTAATACTTATCCACTTATCAAAGTTCGCGCAGAAGATATTCAAGCACAATGTGATCGCATCGAAAAAGAAATGGTGGCAGCACATGGGCGCATTGCTATTGACCGCACAGCTTTGGAACGTTTTATTGAACAACGTGGTGGTTATTGTCCTCGTTCCTATGATCCATCAAAACCTTATGATGCACAACCTTTTTATAGAATTGATCAAAACCGCGTTGTTTCATTTGATTTAATAATGCCATATACACCAATTCGACCTGATATGCCTGCTATTGAAATTCCGGAGGGCACTAATTTTTGGAATGGCTCAGATAGTTTTTCTGTATATTTAAAAGATGATGAATATTGGTGTATGGGAGACAATAGATTAGGAAGTCGCGATTGTAGAGCATTTGGTCCATTTAAAGGAGAATGGATAAGAGGACGCATCGTATTTCGTATATGGTCTATGGATAGTAATGAATCATGGTGGATTGTTGATTTAATAAAACATCCTATTGATTTTTGGAAACGGGTAAGATGGCAAAGATTTTTTCAATGGGTACATTGATATATAATTACTAGGAGCTAAAATTATGGCTAAAAATATAAAAATTATTAATGCTTTAAGCCCTGAATATTATGCAGATGCACATATTAAAGGTTCAATGAATGTGCCCTTGGATGAACTTAAAGATTTTGCAGCATCAACGCCAAAAGATACTACCATTGTAGTATATTGTGCTTCATATATATGCCCGGTAAGCTCTCAGGCATGGCATACATTACATGAATTAGGTTTTGAAGATGTATATGCTTATGAAGGTGGGACTAATGAATGGTATCATGCGGGATTACCTATTGTAGGTCCATGCAAAATGGAATATTTGCAAAAGCCAATTGGGCGACCAACAGAGGGTCATGATACTACCATACAAACAATAAGCATGCAAGAACTAAAAAAAATGATGGAAAAAGAACGATTATTATAAAGTATCTCTTGCATAAAATATTAGTCATGGTACAGTAATAGGCAGATTTTAATTACAGCATAAAAGAAAGATACATTGATACTATGAAGCTATGGTTGCCGATTCTTTTTGTATGTCTATTATCTGGATGTGGCACATCTGAACAAAATCAATCTAAACCATTGGTGATTAATGTATTAGATAAAACGTTATATGATGACTGTCATATTGTTGGTTCAATTCATATGCCATTTGATACGGTAGAGTATAATGTGCGAAACGAACCAAAAGATAGGGAAATCATTATATATTGCAGTAATTATGCATGTACAACAAGCCATTATGTGGCCAAGAAATTAAAAGAGCAAGGTTTTATTCAGGTAAAAGTATATGCAGGTGGTATGGCTGAATGGTGGCAGAATGGTTTACCCACACAGGGGCCTGCAACCAAACCATATTTAACCAAAAAAATTGAACCGACCGTGACAACGAGTGATGAAGATGGTATTATGAATATCTCTATGCAAGAACTTGCAGAGAAATTGAATGTTACAATGGTGCCGAAAGGTAATCCTAGGGCGGCATAGCCAAGTGGTAAGGCGTGGGTCTGCAAAACCCTGATCCCCGGTTCGAATCCGGGTGCCGCCTCCACAAAATAATATGAGGCCGGGATGGCGGAATTGGTAGACGCAAAGGACTTAAAATCCTTCGGGCGTTTTAGCCCGTGCCGGTTCGAGTCCGGCTCTCGGCACCAAAATACAAAGTATTAGCTACCATAAACAAAAAAATGGGGTTTATAAAATAAGTATGCGAGTGTAGTCTTGACAATTTTTAAATGATCGTTAGTGTACAAATTAAGTGCTCGTTTTTATACGTTACCAGAGGGTATCATCAGAGGATCTTGTATGAACAAAGCGAAATTAATTGAACTTATGGCAAAAGTAACTAAATTGCCTAAGTCTTCCTGTAAAGATTGCCTCGAGGCATTTGTGACAGAGGTCAGTAAAGCCCTCAAACAAAAAAAGCAAATAGTTTTGACTGGATTCGGTACATTCAAGACTATTCAACGTAAAAGTAGAAAAGGTATAAATCCAGCTACTGGTAAAACAATGACAATTCCAGCAAAAACGGTGGCAAAATTTACACCAGGCAAAGCACTCAAGGATTTAGTTAAATAAAAATTCATAGTGCATGAGAATGTAATAAAGGGCATCCGATTGGATGCCCTTTATTATTGAAATAGAATTAAAAAAACAGATAATGTATTTGTAAAATAATAAAAAAACAATTATAATATAGCAATATGTAATAGTTAATTATATAAGGAATATTTTTATGCATAAAAAATTTTTAGCAAACAGTTCATTGTTTTGTATGTTGTCTGCGGTTACTTTACCTATGCAAGCTACCGAAGTAGAAAAATATATTGAAAAACGAAGAGCTGAATTAATAGTAAAAACATCAATTAATGAAGATAATAAATTAAACAATCCATTTTATAATTATAGTAAATTTGATCTTGATTGTCAGAAGGTAAGCCGAAGATTTTTGGCAAATCTTGCAGGAGGGGATTTGAATGAATTTCAGCCATCCATTAATGATAAAATAAGATATTTTAAATTGGAATTTAGCGAACAAGAATTACATTCTTTATGTGCATGCATAAGTAAATATCAAAAGATCCATAATTCTATAAATAGAAATGCATTAAATAAAGAGCAACGACAACACTTGGATAAAATAGTAAAGGAATTTGAGGATCATCAAAAAGAAGTGGATGCATACAAAGCTGCAGTTGAAGCAGATAAACAAGCAGCGAGTAATTCATAATTAGCATATCATAGTTAATGTGAGTAAGAATATACACATTTAATAATATAGAATTCAAGGAATGATTGATGTTTGCTAAATCTATAATGAATCAAATTACATGTTCAGTTTTATTTGCCAGTGCTAATACTATGCTGGCTAGTAAAGTAGAAGATCTTATTAAAAAAAATAAAGAAAAATTTGCAATAGAACAAGCAGTAGAATTGAAAGTCAAAAGTGAAATATTGCAAAATCCCTGGGCATTCCACTTTGATGCAAAATGCGACGTTGCTGCCACCCGATTTAGAGGGTATATACTAGGTAATGAGGATAGCTTTACTGAAACCCATCTTTCTGAACTTATTCAATGTATTAATTATTATCAAACTATATATGCAGGTATAGATACAAAAAAATTGGATTTTCAACAAAATACACAATTAAACAATACAAAAATGGTACTTTTTGATTTCCAAAAACAAGTAAATGCATACAAAACAGCCGCTGAAGCAGATAAACAAACAAAGAAATAATAACAACAGCTATGATAATATACAAGATACCCGATAAATGAAGGATATTCTATTTTTACATTGAAATAGTATATCAATAGAATAATAATTTTTGGTAGGAATTATATATGAATAGAATGATTTCAATTTGCATAAATAGCATGATGTTGTGTTCTTCAGTTTGTACCTTGTATACTGGTCCCCATCTAGATAATTATCGGGCAAAACTCAAAAAAGAAATAATAGCGGGTTGCGCTATTGATTCCGATTATTTACGCAATCCATTTTCATATACTTATGATAAAGCATGTAACGCTACAGCTAGCGACTTTATCGATTATGTATGTCAAGAAGAAAATAATGATGAATTTAAACAAGAAAACATTCAAAAATTGTATGAATGTATGTCTAAATATGAAAATGTATTTAATACTGAAAAAACAAAAAAACTCGATAATTTGGAACGTAAGTATTTAGATAGAAGTATTAGAGAATTAGATACCTTTAAAAAAGAAGTTAATACTTTCAAAGAAGTATTAGAGAAAGAACCATATGCAAAAAAAATACATGTAAATAAATATAAAGAAGAATGTATTGATCGAGAAATAAAAAGGGACTTAGAAAGTAATGGGCTTACAAATCCTTTTCTTTATAAAGATAAAATATGCTATGAAGTTAGCAAAAAATTTTTAGATATGAATTTTAATTTGACGCAAACAGAAATACAAATGATTAACAATTGTATAGGAAAATATAAAGCAATACATCAAAGTGTTAATGAACCTCACCTTGATGATGATAAAAACTCAAATATTTCCTATACAAATATAGAAACTATAACAAATAATCTATCTGCTTTTATACATAGATTGCGCAATGTATTTAAAAGGATAGCTTTTAAAGAACGAAAACAAGAATTGTATGAATTCGAAAAAGAATTTGCATTATACAAAGTAGCAGTTAAAGCAGATCAACAGGCAAAGAAATAAAATAACAATATACATAGTTCAATATACAAAAGGCATTCACTAAACTGAATGTCTTTTGTATTTATAAAAATATAAAAAGTACATAAGCAATAGCACCAAATGCCAAAAATGGACCAAAAGGTATTTTGATTGAACTAGATTGTTTAGTGAATATCATATACAGTATGCCAATAACAGAGCCGACAATGGATCCCGTTAATAAAGAAAACCAACAACCATATGGTCCAGTAAATGCACCAATGCCTGCCATTAATTCTATATCACCTTCGCCTAAGCCTTTTTTGCCAGTATACCAAGTAAATATATGCGCAATGAGATATAAACTGATATAACCGCCGAGTGCACCAGTTATACTATATAAAATAGAAATTGGAATCAATCCAATCATACTTAATATAATACCAATAGGAACCAAATAGACAGACATACATTGCGATATGAGCATATATTCAATATCGGTACGAATAGTTACCAATAATGCGGAGAAAAATATAACATAGCTTGGGATATATAGTGAGGGAACTAAAAAAAATAATAAGGTCATACTACATGCAGTTGCAAGTTCAATAAAAGGGTATAGCCAAGAAATTGATTTACTACAATAACGGCATCTGCCCGATAGCATAATCCAAGAAACAAGGGGTATAAGATCGTGCCATATAAGCACATGACTACAGCAGGGACAGCGCGAACGGCCATAGAGGCTGGACTCGCCACGCATAAGTCTACATGCCAGCACATTCAAAAATGAACCCCAACAAAGGAATACAAGAAATACTAGGATAATTATTACCACTATAATATCCCTAGAGTTTGCCCTCTTTTTTGAGGGTATCTATAAGTTCTTCTACACGCCGCTGTTTTTCTACCTGGCCAGCATATACAAATTGTAATTGCGGTACATATTTACTGCTGGAAGCTTTAGCTAATGCGGTGCGCATAGAAGGTTTATAAAGAATCAATAAAGGCATAAGCTCTTGAAATAGAGGCTCTCCGCCCTGTGAACAATAAAAAAAGATTAAGCATCGTGAGCCATCAGGCGACAGCTGCACATGGTCAACATATAAAGGAGCCAAGCGAGGCTCATCTTGTGTAATTTGCCAAAAAGAGGTAGAAATTTCGCGCAGCAAAAAAGATTCCCGCTGCGCATGCTTAATTTCTCTTTGTCGTGTTGATGAAGACATCAAAAGATTCTCAAGGTATTATTTTGGTTGAGGTAATAGGCCAGTAGAAATCAAACGCATAATATTTTGTTTTATTGCGCGTACAAGGCGTTTGCGGCGTTTTTGGGTTTCTGGTTCAAAATAAACCATACGCTTCATGTCACGGACTACGCCTTCCCGTTCAATCTTTTTTTTAAGTTGACGTAATGCGCGATCTGCTGATCCAGTCACTTGTACTTCAATATTTGCTTGACGTTTTGCCATTGAAAAATTCACCTGCTTTCTAAATGGTAGAATCACCTATAAACCTATATATATATTAGTATATAAAAACTACTTTTCTATGTCTAGTAAAGAAAAAAAGGTCTATTTTAAATCTATGATAATGGTAAATAATCCTTTATAATAGAACTAAAATGGTAGATACTTAGTATTATAGTATATTTTGGGATTAATGTGAAAATTATGATAAAACTAATAAGACTACATAGTATCTGTTTCTGTATGCCCGGCAATCTTGGTGCTATGGAAAAAGATAACAATGTATATGATTCTATAATAAAAAAATATGGGGATGATATATATTCATGCCAAGATGTATTGCTTGCAAAGCCATTAACACCTTTTTCTTTATATGGTCTATACACCGATAATACACGTTTTCTGACCTATAAATCCACTATTCAAAAATTTATGGAAGATAGTAAAAATAACAATAGATATACGTACTGGACAATGACAGATCTTCAACAAGCATATCATTATTGTACTAATATAAAAAAATTTCATTGGGGTCTTGTCTATGACCTACACAAAACTATTGATAATAATCCTTTAGTAAAATGGTTGGCACCATTATATGTTGTACAGTTTTTTCGAAAAACGATGTATAAGCATGCAGAAATTGCAAATACGTTCAGCCACATGGAACAAGAAATGAGTAAACTGATAGCCAAAAGACCCGAAGAAGATGAGCGATTATTGGGTAATTAGCAAATGCTTCCTTTCTTGTGGAAAATATTTAAAAATAATATACTAGTGTTATTTACTTAAGGAATATCAGTGAATAATAAACTACTCATAATTGGCGTAGGTCTTTTTTTGCATAGTTATGCTACAGAAGATTTTATTGAACAAAAGCAAAAGATATATAGAGATGCTATTCAAAATGGTGCATTTGGTCGCATTATGAAAAGTGTTGAAAAATTTGAAACTATCAGAAACATAAAAAAGAGCAATAGGAATGATATTCTAAAATTTCCTCGTTGTATCAAGGCAGTACAATGGTTTACTTCAGAGGAAGCAATAAAATCACAATGGCAGTATTGGACAAAGGATAATTTGCAAGAAGTCTATGATTGTTGTAATACCTTAATGCCACTAATGGAAAGATTAGCAAAGGATTTACACGAAAAAGGAAGCGGTATAAAACAACATTCCATAGATTATCTATGGCATCCAATTATAGAAAGGGTACCATTTCTTAAATTGAAAGAAGCTAAAGAAGAGTTTCGAAAAATTAGTAAAGAATGTACCTGCACGGTAGATATGTTAAAAGAAGTTAAAAAAGATGCGACTGAATTATTATATCATAGAGATAATGAACAAAATGCCAATAACTAATGTATAACAGTATGGAACAAGAAATCAGTATGCTAATAGCCAAAAGACCCGAAGAAGATGAGCGGTTGGTGGGTTATTAGTATATATGCATATAGGCTATTTTCCTTGTAGAAAATATTTAAAAATAATATAATAGTGTTATTTACTTAGGGAATATCGGTGAATAATAAACTACTCATAATCGGCATAAGTCTTTTTTTGTATAGTTATTCTACAGAAGATTTTATTCAACAAAAGAAGAAAATATATAGAAATTCAGTTGATAATTTTAATTTAATGCTTTTTGATCAAATAACAAGACGAAGCACAAAAGATGATGTTTTTGTAATAAAATACCACCATATCATAGAGATTCCTTTTACAGATTATCATTTTTGTCGGGAAGAACGTGTAAAAGTCGCTTGCAATTGCACTAAAGTTTTTTCAGCATTTATATCAGAAAAAGAAATAGAATCTTTATGGGAACATTGGACAATTGAAGAGTTAAAAAATTTATACACATGTTGTGATGGATATATTGATGGGAGCGAATATTGGATAAAGTTTCTTCAGACGAAAGATCAACTGTCAATAATAGATGAAAAAAAGACACAAGAGAAAGAAGCAGAAATCGCAAATTATGGTTCTATAATACGTATATTAAAAGAAATCAAAAAAGATGCGACGGAATTATTATATCATAGAGATAATAAACAAAATGCAGATAAATAACCTAATATACATATCTTTTATTAACATTTTATTTGTATCTTTATTAAATAAGGCTACTAATACTGATATAGTGGAATTTAATTATACTAATGAGAATAGCGTATCAGAAAAGAAGCTTTTTTATGCGTGGTCTCAACATGTTATGGATGCCTGGATACTTGAGAATATGAACGGCCTACAAAATAAAATAAGAGAAGAAAAGAAATCTTTCACCTATACATTACCTTACATACAAGGAAATGTTGCAGAATTGGCTAAAGTAGAAGGAAATTGTGCAGCATTTATTAACCATTTTATATCTTCAGAATGTGTTGAATCTGGTTGGAAAGATTGGAATATTAATGAATTAAAAGAATTAGATATATGTGCTACCTATTTTAGTTTTATATATGATGACCTTGTATATGATATAAAATGCCAACTGTATTCACATTTACCACATGATGTAATAATTCGATTAATAAATACCCCAACAAAAAAATCTTATAACGATTATAAATTAAGTATAAAACCAATTATGGAAAAATTTGAAAAAAGTAGTTTTATATTAAAAGAAATCAAAAAAGATATAGCTAAAATAAATGGAGATAACGATAAAAATGCCAATGAATAAATATATGTTAATTCTATTGCTTTTTATAAGCCAATCAATACAATCTGCACAAGTACCTCAAAAAGTTAATACAAACAATACCATACAAGATAAGCTATTGTTTTATAAATCAGTAGAATCTGATATAAAAGAGCTATTAATAGGTGCTGATGAAAGACAAAAAGCACTGAGGGATAAATCTTTTTTAGATAGAATTATAGAGCAAGGAGCATCAAGAATTTTCGGCTCTTCAGCACAACGGATACCACTCCATACTATTAAAAGAAGCTGTACTGATCTCGTTGGCCATTTTATATCACCAGAATGCATTGAATCTGGTTGGAGGGATTTGGATGATGAAGAGTTGAAAGGTGTATCTCTTTGTGCTGATTATTTTATTGAACAGGCAGATAATGTAATAGCAAGGGCAGAATTGCATGCATCAATGCATCCACTTGCGATATATGGTCGCTGGAAATTGTCTTACACAAAGGCAGATTTGGAAAATCATAGAGTGAAAGTTACTGATTTGTGTAATGATATTAAAAATGAGTTTAATGAAGTAAAAAAAGATGCAACTGAAACTATACAAAAAAGGCAATAAAGGAAAAGTATAGAAATAACAAGGTTACTTGCAGTGATTGAACATTCTGTTCTATACTAATATTATTATTCATTTTCATCATGGATCTATGAAAGGCTACTATGACACAAACTGAAATGCCCAATCAAACTGGTGCGCTTCAATCGGTTAAAGAAAAACTTAATGTAGATACTATTGTAAATCAGATTAAAGATTCAAAAGATACTATTATTGAAATTGGCCTATATGCCATTATTGGATTTTTTGCAGGGTATCTAATAAAACGATATAGTTCATTTTTGGCAATGATGATGTTGTTTGTTGGTGGGTTAATTGTACTTGTTAAATTTGAGATTATTGCGATTGTCATTAATTGGGAATATATTTATCAGCAACTTGGTATGCAGCCCTATCTTTTAAATACTGATACGCTCATGCCACTTGCATGGGAGTGGGCACGTGCGAATTCATTATTAGTGGCTAGTGCCGTTATAGGATTTTTGTTTGGATTGCGTATGGGCTAAAGGCAAATAAGAGAGTAGTAAATGCAAGAAAAAAAAACATTGACGCAAGCAATAACTGATATATTAATACGTGATGGCGTTGTTTCATCTATTATGGGTGATCAACTGGAACAATTATTCAAAGATTCTGATAAAGATTCATTTGCTGAATTTTTGATAGATGATGGATTGGCAGACCGGCGCGATGTACTTGATGCATTAAGTGAATACTATCAAGTACCTTGGTTTGATACCAATGGTTATTTTTTTAATCATATGTTATTGCATGAATTTCCCAAAGACTTTTTATTACGTAATAATATTATTCCTATTGAAGTTGATGAAGATATATTAGTTTTGGCTGCCAGTGACCCAGGTAATAGTAACTTGCTACCTTTAATTGGCAGTTATGCTTCATATGATGTGCGATTTGAAGTTGGCCTTGCACGTGATATTCAAGATGCTATTAAAGAATTTTATGATGAAGATGTGAGTGCCCAGTCACATGCACCAGATGATTTAGACTGGGAAGAAGATCATAGACTTATTAAAGAAGAAGAACGGCTTGAGGAAGATGAAATAGAAAAAGATAGACCAGTGGAGTAAAGTATGAACCAACATCATGATAGTGATGATGTGGTTGTGCGTCTGGTAGATATGCTTCTGGTTAATGCGACAGTTCAAAGTGCATCAGATATACATATAGAACCACAAAAAGATCGGTTGCGTATTCGATATCGTATTGATGGTTTATTACTTGAGAAAGAACCAATTGAGATAGGACTTGCCCCTCAGGTAATAGCACGAGTTAAGGTACTTTCTCGTATTAATAGTGTACAACGCAAAATACCGCAGGATGGTAAATTTTGCTTCACCTATAATAATAATACTATTGATATACGAGTATCTACCTTCCCTTGTTTATATGGAGAAACGGTAGTAATGCGATTACTTGACCGCAATTATCAACTTCTTGCATTGTCTCATTTGGGATTTACTCCCGCTATGTATGATGCATTTACTGCTATGCTTAGTCATCACCATGGCCTGATATTAGTAACAGGACCAACTGGTTCAGGTAAAACAACAACACTATACGCTGCACTGGCACATATTAATGGGCCTGAGAAAAATATTATAACGCTGGAAGATCCTGTTGAATATTCTATTGATGGTATTACCCAAGGCCATATAGAACCCGATGTTGGCTTTACCTTTGAAAAAGGTATTCGTGCTATGTTGCGCCAAGATCCAGATATATTACTTGTGGGTGAAATTCGAGATCGCCAAACGGCACGTATTGCAATTGAGGCAGCATTGACAGGCCATTTAGTACTCAGTACTTTGCACACCAATGACGCTCCTAGTGCTATTATGCGATTAATGGATATGGATGTAGAACCCTTTTTAATTAATGCGGTACTTATTGGCATACTTGCACAACGTTTAGTGCGTACTATATGTTCAGTATGCCGCACGCAATTGCCAATATCACATGACCAATTACAATCATTTGTACCCGATATAGTACTTACTCATACGTATAAAGGCAACGGCTGTAGTCATTGTAATTCATTTGGCTATAAAGGACGTGTTGGTGTATTTGAATTGTTACCTATTACACAGCAGATGCGTTCCTTAATTGTGTCTCAGCCTTCCATTGATGCATTGTATGCCCAAGCGCATACTGATGGCATGAAACCGCTTAAATATGATGCGGCATCAAAAGTATATGATGGTATTACTAGTTTACAGGAATTTGTGCGTATTGTATTATAAATATATATTTGAAGTATAAAAATTTCGTATCTATCTTTTGTGTGAAAGAAATTGCATGTCAGTATCAGTACTTACTGTGCAGAACCTGACCAAGAAATTTAGGTCTGGTTGGTGGCCATTTACAAATCCATATGAATATGTAGCTGTTAATGATATATCATTTTCTGTTAATGAAAAAGAAATCCTAGGATTTTTGGGTCCAAATGGTGCAGGTAAAACCACAACTATTCAAATGTTACTCGGCACATTGACGCCAACTTCTGGTTCAATACACTATTTTGGTCAAGATTTTGCAACTAATAGATATGAAATACTCAAAAAAGCGCGCTATGCAAGCGGCTATGATTCATTGCCGCCACAACTTACTATACTAGAAAATCTTGATATTATTGGCCGCATTTATGGACTATCAAAAACAAAAAGAGCGGAACAGATAGAGCAATTGCTCAAATTATTTGATATGTGGAATATGCGCAATAAAGAAACAGGTACCCTATCTGCCGGCCAGGCAACACGAGTGATGCTAGTCAAAGCATTTTTGGGTGATCCTCAACTGGTATTGCTTGATGAACCTACGGCATCATTGGATCCAGATATTGCACAAGAAGTGCGCCAGTTTATTTTGGAGCAAAATAAGACATCTGGTATGTCTATATTAGTGACATCTCATAATATGGATGAAGTAACTGAAATGTGCGACCGGGTGCTGGTATTAAAAAAAGGACGTATTATTGCAAGTGACACACCCGAAAATCTTGCCGCTTCTATTGCCCAGGCGCGGATCAATTTAATAATTACGCAAGAGTATGATGCATTGGTGCACTATTTAGAAAACAAAGGATTATCATATATTAAACATGAACATTCAGTTGAAGTATTACTTGATGAACATGCCATTGCACATTTTTTGTCTGATATAGCAAAGCACCATATTATATATTCACATATTTCTATTGATAAACCAACGCTGGAAGATTATTTCTTGAGCGTAGCTAAATAATAAGGATACCGTATGATTTCTGCTCGATCAGTATGGGCATTGGTGTTGCGCTATTTGCGATTACTTATGCGTGATACTAATCTAAAATTGGCAACAATCTATTGGCCAATGCTGGATATAATAGTCTGGGGTTTTCTGGGTACATGGCTTCAAAAGGCGCATACTGATGGTGTAGTACCATATACTGCAATAGTATTATTGGGTATTCTTCTTTGGCAAATAACATCCCGAGGTGCTACCTATATATTTAAATGTTTTGCTGAGGAGTTATGGAGTAGAAATATTGTAAATTTATTTTCACTGCCCATTTCTCTTATTGAATGGATGCTTGCCGCTATTATATATACAAGTATAGTAGTTATGCTTGTGTTTTTATTTTGTACTATGGTTATTAAACTTTTTTATGATATTTCAGTTATGTATATTTTTTCTGCGTTACTATTATTTGGTCCGCCCTTATTTTTTTCAGCTTGTTGGCTTGGATTTTCTTGTTTACATATTATTGCATATTGTGGCAAAAGAACTGAAGAAATAGGTTGGGTATATGCATGGTTTTTTGCGCCATTTGGAGGAGCATATTATCCTATTGAAGTTTTGCCCACTTGGGCGCAAACTATTAGCCACTGTTTGCCTATGAGTTATGTATTTGAAGGTATGCGCGCATATCTTATTCGCGCACAGGATCCATGGCCATATATAACCAAGGCATATATATTGAGTATTATCTACGCTCTGGTTGCTATGTGTTTATTTATAATTATCTTCAATAAAAGCAAACAAAAAGGCCTCAGTAGATTATTGAATTAAATAAGCTGTATGTTTTTTTCTATTTGATTCAGTATGGCTTGTGCTTGTTTTAGCCATTGTTGTGCAGTAGCGTGAGATATCTCGCCTATATAATAAGGTTTATAGGTGATGAGCCATTCTTTGTATGCAACATTAGCTTTGGCTTTTCGTTCAGGATTGCCAAAACCGCCAGGATACACGGGAGTAACTTCAAATATAATAGACCCATTGGCATCATTATATAACCAGCTTACTATTGAACCATAACCCCATAATTTATATTCATTACCAATCCATGATTCAATACCGTCTTGTAGTGTATATACAAGATTCGATGTATACATACCTTTTTTATTATAAGTATTTTGTAGATATTCATTGTATATATATCCAATAGAAGTCTGTATAGAATTATGAATAGGAAGCATATTATATAAAACTTTATATAATTGTTCGGCAAAAACTAATAAAGTGTCATGCATATTATCAATGCTTACTATATATGAACCATTTTTGCATAAAAGAATTATTGGTATTTCACAATAACATGATAAATCATTGATACAAGCATTATGTTCAATAATTATTTTTTCATTGCTATTAATTGAAAATGTAGTATTTTTGTTCATATTAATATTTTGCCTGACCTACTTGCTAAACCCTGTTTTATTAATGTATTTATAATTCGCTGGCCTAATTTTCCTCCTTGCTCTAATTCTCCCCAAGTACGTACATGTCCATGATATAAACCGTTTGCAGTACGATTTAATATAACAATTTCTCCATCTTGTACGGCAACTCTGCTATGTGATTCGCCTCCTACTTCAATTGAATTATCCAAAGCTTGTTGGCCATTTTTAGGTGCACGGCTTTTGTGTCCGTTACTATTTTTGTGATGATATTCAGCATCTTCATAAGTGCCATGGGGGTGATCATCAAATTCATCATCATTATTCTTTTTTTTCGGCCTTTTTGGGCCATTGCAGTTGGCAGCACTTTGTATGGTGGGTACAATATCTGTTTTCTTTTTATTTTTGCATGCTTTGATACCAAAGAATGCGCCTAATGCTGCAAGGCCAACGCTGGCACCGGTGAATTCAATAGAGCCAAGACCAAAAGCCCATGAAAGGCCTAATACGACTGCGGGGAATATATTATGTACTTGAATGTTATAGGGAGAAACACAATAGGTATGTGATTGTGCAATAGATAATGCATATACCGTTGTAGGTTTTTCTATTATCTCAATATACGTGATGGGAAAATTGGCATCAGCATTACCTATTATATGTTTTGTAGTTAAATCTGCTGCGGTAACCCATAGATCTTCGCGAGGTAAATAAAATAATTGATCCGGCGCTACGGCTATGCATGTATCTTGCACATATATTTGCATGTATCGATCAACGTAATACTGTGCAATATAATGTATAGGGTATGCAGTATATGTTGCATTATGTTCAATTGATACTACGTGGTTACCTATTATCAGATTTTCAATAGTTGTATAGCCTGCTGGTGTTCTGATGAGCATGCCAGCCAAAAATCCTTCTGCATGAAGTTGTAAGTTGCTATATAAAATAAGAATTAATATATTAAAATATATACGATACATCTTATCTTTTATTGGTATGTAATTATATAAAACATATATACATATGTATAAAAAAATTCAATACCTGAGGCTTTTTGTTTGTAGAAAGATTCAGATAAGACTGATGAAATTGTTTTGCTTATCGTAAATCAGCAGTTACATCCAAAACAGTATTGATCTCGGTTTTTTCGTTTATAAAATTGCCATATTTTTGGGTAATAATATTCCAATCGTGCATCATGTCTATATAATACGGTATTAAATATTGTCCCCATTCATCTGGATCTATAGAATTTGAAGATATACAATTGGTTATTGTACCATTATTAATGCAAGCGCTTAGTTTATGCATATGGGTAATATGAGCTTTTTCTATATTATTAATATTAAAATTAAGTGCAATAGTACCAGTCTCAGGGAAATATTTACGTATATAAAATGATTTATTGCTATGCGGATTATTGTTTTCTGGCATGCCATAAATAGTAATATGTGCTTGTTGTACTCTGGAATAGTGCATAGCAAAAACTGAGCAATTAATACATGCGATAGCAAATAGCAATATGTTTGCATATTTCATCTACTTTTCCTTTAGTTTATGTATGAATTTACATCAGAAGTCATAATAACAAAGAAACGTTGATCTGACAATGAATAACAACCTAAATATCCTTAACCAATGCGATTATATATGATTTTTCTATAACTATTGAGTATTTTTTATAGATAGTGTTACAGTCTGAGCAGTCATAAATAATGCGTATATTAAGTAGAGTATAGTATGAATAATAAAGTATTTATCTCTCTCAGTATTATTTTCCTCTTATCATCTCCTGCCCATGCAATACTTACATCTGTTGATCTGTCGTGCACAACACCAACAGTACTTGATACTACTACCACTATTGTGCTTGATGCTGATGTATCTATTACTGATACCTGTGCACTCATTGTTGCTGGGCCTTGTTTTGGCGTTACTCAAACTGATAGTATTATTTTTACATCAGATACTGGCAATAAAATAGTTATCGCAGATGGCGGTATGTGGGATCCATCTACATTTAATTCACAAAATAAGCAGATACAATTTGCAGGCAATGCTACCTTGGCAGTCAATAAAGGAGGAGTTCTGGTAGTACCTGGTCCTATGGTATTATTGGGTACAACCCTTGCATTATATCGCGGTGCTATTGTATGGCTTCAGAATGGAACAATTGTCAATCAAGGTACTATTGAATCTATACCAACTGAGCAATAATGAATAAACTAAGCCAGTATATTCTCTCAAGTAGCTTTTTTATGAGTTTTTTATATGCTGGTACTTTGCAAACACCGCAACCATTTGAAGCATATTTTCGCAATGAACTTAATGCCCATACTAAATCAGTTACTGCAGATTGGCAGATACGTACACTAATAGGTGGCTATAGTCGGCATGCCAAGAGTGCATTTGCCAATCGGTGTGATCACATGGGACATAATTCAGGCGCACTGGCTGCATTATTTTTTAATAAAGCAAACTTTACTATGGCACAAGCATTAGGTACAAACATTCCGTTTCCCACGCTTAATCCATTTTTGAATTCTTTGGTATCTCCGCGCATTAAATACACAGATAGTGGTGGCACTATTATGCTTTTGGCAGAAAAACAGATGTGTGATGATTGCTCAATAGGTTTTAGGACGCAATTACCATTTAAAACAATAAAAGTTAAAAAAACATGCAGTCCGGGGCCTGGTTCTAGTATATTAGGCGGAGAGACTATCAATGATGTAACGGTATTTAGAGAAGAAACAGTTGATGGTGCCACGGTAAATAGTTTTGCATTTCGTCTTGATTTTTTATCTGAATTACCGGCTGATTGTGCACTTCCGGGACTTGCCGTTCCTTTTGTGAATTACCATAACCCATCATTTCCTGGTTTGCCTATTACTATAAGTAATCTTGATGTTACTGATAATTCTAATTTAAATAATCTACCACTAGGACCGGATAACCGTAATGCAGTAACAGTATTGCAATCAGATGGTGTTCCTGCAGGTACATTAGGCGTCAATCAAGCAATTGTGCAAACATTACCTGCATTATCTGGTGATGGCAGTTCGCTAACACCACATGGCCGCGCACGTTTTTTGTTTGCCAATAATTATACTCCCTTGGGCTTAGATACTCAGGAACAATCTGATATGTGGATTGTGCCCACAGTAGATGTGGCCAATGATGAATTAGTAAGCCGAGCACGTATTATAGAAACGCAAGTAAAACGCTTACTCGGCTGTATTCAAACTTCTCCAGAAGCATTTTTTTGTGCATGTGCCGGTGATTCATTTGCTAATCAAACAGAATCGGGCATTGGTGATTTGGATATAGATACGTTTATACGCTATTATCCATGCGATGATATGCAACTATTGCTTGAAGGTTTTATTGGATTTCGGTTTCCTACCGCGCAATCTACCAACCCTCGCGCTATATTTGCATTACCTTTGGGCAATAACGGTCATGCAGAAGTCAAAGTTGGTACGCACGCACGCTGGCAGCCCAGCGATTGGTTTGTAGCTAATATTGATTTGTTATATGCCAAAGTATGCAGCGCACAAAAAAAAGTAGCCGCACCATTTAGGGGATCGGTAGTTAAAAATCTTGGGCCATTATTGTGCGCAAATGTTGGCTGGAATTATACACAAGGTCATGCTGATGCTACCTGGTACCTAGTGCGTACTAGATGTATTAATAGTTATTTCCATTTAGGGTATGAACTATATTACAAAGCGCAAGATCATATTTGTTTTAATCAGTTTTTTGCACGTGATTGTTTTGGCGTACGGCAACCACTTAATCCATGTTTGCTTACTCGTAGAACCAAACAACTTTCCCATAAAGTATATGGAGATCTTGCACTGGAATGGCAGCCTGCACAGTGGGTAAAGACTATTCTATTTGGTGGATTTAATACTGTAGTTTCAGGCAATAATGTACCAAAAGAACATGGGTTTCAAATAGCAGTACAATTATTGATGGAATTTTGAGGATAATTGATGAATAGTGTATATATATTCATTCTTTTTTGTACCATCACCATAGCAGATTATATATCTGCTGCGAGTCGTATGGAAGAAAATGGTTTTGTGAGCAATTTGGTACCACGCTCGCCACGATTACTCAATCCATTAGATCAGCGACGTATGTTTAGTATTTATTTGCCTGACGGATATGATGAGCCGGGTGCTCAGTTTCCATCTATTTATTATTGTCCGGGGCTTGGTGGCAATGATAAGTCATTCAATGATGGAAATAAAATTATTTTAGATGATCTTATTTCAAATGATTTAATGGTACCTACTATTGTTGTGTATATTGATCCCAGTTTAGTAACGGGTATTGATCCCCAAGATGGCAGATACAAATACCAAGGTAGTTGGTATGTAGATTCAGCATTAAACGGTCAGTTTGAAACCTATATAACAACGCAACTCATTCCATTTGTTGATGCACATTACAAAACAATTCCCTCTGGAGCATTCAGAGCAATTATGGGTCAATCGATGGGAGGATTTGGAGCTACTTTTTTGGGTACGCGCCATCCTGATTTATTTTGTGGTTTTGGCTCTGCCAGTGGTACGCCATTTTGGACTATTATTACAGATTTGGCAAGTCCTGGATACGCAGCATACACCCTTAATAGTTTGATTCTTCCTGAAATTCCCACGTCTGGACCAAATGCAGGAAAAATTACGCCAACCAATGGTGTAGGCACAAGTAATACTTTTACCGTATTTTCATATGCAGGCGCCTTTAGTCCTAATTTAACGGAATCTACGCCATTTCTTGCTGAATATTTTGTTGATTTGCCCGTGGAAGTTGATGCAAATGGTTTTCCTACATTAATTCCTGGGACTTTTGTAATAGGTAATGCAAATAATCCCTGTGCCGGTCAATCGACGGTGCCAAATTCATTGGTACTTGTGCACAGTGTTATTGATCGGTGGGAGAATTTTGACCCTTACTTATTAATGGATAGTCATGTAGATACACTTGCGCGCCAAGCAATTTATTTAGATGCCGGTGATAAAGAAGCTATTAATAATGTAGGAGCGCGACTACTTTCAGACAAATATGCTGCCAGCTTAATTGACCATGAATATATTTTATTCGAAGGTGGTCATATTGATTGTTTGGAAGAAGAAACTTGTTCACGTCACCGCACTATGTTTCAACTATTTTCTGCTAAATTTTCAGAAGCAGGTCATTTTCCTGACGATATTCGCGTTAAATTGATTGGTGTGGGTACTATAGTAGTACAAAACGGTACCTGGAATATTAATAAAGGAACTTTTGTAGGTATAGAAACATCGCCATCACTGCATGTTACTAATACTAATATTAGTATTGAAATTGGCAATAATGGTGCAGTCAACATTGGTGATTATACTACCGCTGGTGGAGGGCTCCAGATTGGTAATAACTTTGGCAAAGCTATATTGCAAGGTGATCCTGCATTGATTAATGATACAATTTCGGGATCAATAACCATAGATGGGACTAATGCGCTATTGCAAGTAGGCAAGCAAGGATTTTTGGGTATTGGTATGGGTATAAATGGCCAAGCACCAACCATTCCAAACTTTTGGAGTGTCAGCCGATTGACCAATCTAATTAACGCTCAAATAATTATTAATAAAGGCACATGGATTATGAACCAAATCCCGAATGGACAAAATGATAATGATTCTATTGTAGGTTTGGGTGGTAGTGATTCGTATACATTCAGCATAAACCCAACCGATAGCATAGTAAAAGGCGGTTCAAGTCATCAACGGGGTACTGATGTATGGCAATTGCATCCAACATTAACTAACCAGATAGGATTATTGCCTCCAAGCGGTGTATTAACTATTGTAGATCCTAATCCGAATGCCATCGATTGTTTTTATCTAAAGCCAATGGGGTCAGACTTATTTTATAGTGAAGCACTCAATAGAGAAATTACCGCAACGTCGCATCAATATAATGATCGACCATTCTCGCCTAAATATGCAATTACTACCGGTTCTTCTATAGCATTTTCTGATTTTTTGAGTGCTGACAATTATTTGCAACAAGTATCAAAAGAAGGAGCATTAACCGTTGATGATAATGGTACCAAAATAGTAGTTACCTATGTTGACAATGATACTATAGAATTAGTGCCTTCAGACCAAGCGCGCGTGGGTGTTGGTGGACATGTTGATTTTCAATCTATTGCGCAAACAATAGCAACGGTTGGTATTTGGGTTGAAACAATACAAGGAAAACGAGAATTGATATTAGTATATGACCTTAATCCTGCATAATTAATATAGACTCTATGAAATTGCTCTCATGGTTTATTTTATTAAGTTCCACCATTGTATACGTATTGCCGTTTTGGTTCAGTACATATTGCTGGTGGATGATCTTTTTTTTTCCTATTCCTTTATTGTATGTAGTATTACAAGAAAAAGTATCTTATATACATGGTTTTATATGGGGAATCTCTGTGTATAGTTTCCACTTAAGTGGTGTATTATGGGGAACTATCATATTGGCCAAAGGATCTTATATTGTACGTATTATTCCCGCATTATTTATTATCATTTATCAATCATTGTATACCGGTTTATGGTTTTGGTTTATGGGTTATATAAATGATAGATATACATTACAAAAAAAACGGTATCTGCATTGTATCGTATGGATTATTAGTTTATGTATCTATACCTTTTGGCTTGATCGATATTGTTTATTTTTATTTGATCGCCTAGAGGGATATTCATTAATGCATCCCCTATTGCCATTAGCTGAAAAACCAATGCTATTATGTCTTATACCCTATGGGGGAAAAATATGTTTTACGTTACTGTTATATAGCTTTGCTGGGTTATGCACACTCTTCTTATTACATCCATCATGGTATACCGTGTTTCTTTGTCTGTTATCAGTAATACCATGGTGTATAAGTATATGGTTATGGACTAATCATGTACCTACTATACCAACATGGTTGAATGGTATTGTCTGTTTACCAAAAAAATTCCCTGATATAGAAAATATTTCATTCAGTGCACGATTATTGCGCGAAGAAGTACGTTGTATACTTCAAAAATATCCCGAAGTCCACATTGTTTTTGCTCCAGAATCTTCTATATATACGCATTATTTATTTAATGAACCTAGTTTAGTTAATCATTTAAGCCCACCTGAGATTGGTAAACCACTCCAATTACTTATTGGTTCATTTTATGATGATGATGGTAAATACCGCAATACCTGTTATTGGGTTAAAGATGGTATTATGCAGCAACGATTTGATAAACGTCATGCTATGGTTTTAATAGAACGAATACCT
Source organism: Candidatus Babeliales bacterium (assembly GCA_035940365.1). GTDB lineage: Bacteria > Babelota > Babeliae > Babelales > Vermiphilaceae > DASZEX01. Next base: position 30,136 of record DASZEX010000025.1, read on the forward strand.
TCTTTATTTAAATCAAATATAATAAAAGATATGTATTTCACTCAAATGCCCGAAATTATATCGTCAAATAACATAAGACCACATTTTAATGTATCTGATACGTTGTGTGTTGTTCCTTATTTATGTTCGGAGTTGTTTTTTAACGAATATCCCGATGACCCATATGATTGTACAATATTACTTTTGGCAAATGATACCTGGACTCCTTCCAGATATATACGCGATTTAATGTATTTGGCCGCTCGTTTTAAAGCTCTTCAATGGCAACGGGGTATTATCTATATAACATATTATTACCATTCATTTTTTGATGTTTATGGTAATGAATACCCAATAAAAAGATGCTAATCTAAACCACAAATCATTCAATATATTACTATTATTACTTTATCTGTTGACTATCGCTTTCAAAAAGAATTACAATCAGAATGAATATTTAACCAAGTCAAAAAAGGTAAGGTAATGAAGTTATATACTATACTAAGTATCATAGGTATGTTCGTGCTACCATCAGTAGCTTACGGTGCTGCTGGAGGTAATATTGACCCAGAAACTACGGTAAATACGCAAGTATTAAGCTGTAGCGGTACAGGGGTAACCTGTAATTATGTACTCAATGCCGTAGGTGAATTAAAAAATATCCCATTAAAAACCAGAGCTAGAGCCAATTTGGGAACAATCAGTGAACCGCGTACTATATTCATCACATTACCTAGAATTAATGAACAAAAACTTTTTGAATTAACATTAACAGAGCCATTCTCACCAAAACGTCGTGATCAAGCACTAGTTGGTAAGCCTATGGAAATCTTATTTGTAAGTTCAAAGCCAGATGCTGAAGGATTAAAACAACAACCAGATGCACTATTTATGACTAAAGTATATAGGCGTATGAAAACTCAAAAAGGTGGCCTGTGGAATGAAAGAGGTACTATTTTAAGTACTATTACACCTGAGGATATGATACCAGTGCACATTACTATTCATTCTAATGGACAAGTTCAATTTAAGCTTGATAATGAAATAAAAGAAATCTTTTTAGGTGAAGCATAGAGGAAAATAATAAAAATAAGGGGAAGTATATGAAGATACTTTATAGATTATTGTGTGGAACCAGTATGATGATGCCTTTACTGCTTAATGCAGGTGCTGGGGGTGACATTAGTCCCCAAACTACTGCAAATACCCAAGTATTAAGCTGTAGCGGTACAGGGGTTACCTGTAATTTTGTACTCAATGCCGTAGGTGAATTAAAAAATATTCCACTAAAAACCACAGCTCGAACCCAATTAGGAGCAATTAGTGCACCACGCACTCTATCTATTGAATTACCTAAAATAAATGACCAAAAACTTTTTGAATTAACATTAACAGAGCCATTCTCACCAAAACCTCGTGATCAAGCATTAGTTGGTAAGCCTATGGAAATCTTATTTGTAAGTTCACAGCCAGATGCTGAAGGATTAAAACAAAAACCAGATGCACTATTTATGACTAAAGTATATAGACGCATGAAAAGTCAAAAAGGTGGTTTGTGGAATGAGCGTGCTACTGTTTTGACTAATGTTATGCCAACAGAACCAGCGGTCATCACTATACAACCAAATGGTACATGTGAATTTGTACTTAAAGGTGAAAAACAAGCAATTCATTTGGGTGAAGCGTAAGGGGAAAATAACAAAAATAGGGAGATAGTGTATGAAGATACTCTATAGATTAGTATGTGGAACCAGCATGATGATGCCTTTACTGCTTAATGCGGGTGCTGCTGGCAATATTAGCCCAGAAACAACTGCAAATACTCAAGTATTAAGTTGTAGTGGAGAAGGAGTAACCTGTAATTATGTTCTCAATGCCGTAGGTGAATTAAAAAATATCCCATTAAAAACCAGCGCTCGAACCCAATTAGGAGCAATTAGTGCACCACGCACTCTATCTATTGGATTACCTAAAATGAATGACCAAAAAGTTTTTGAATTAACATTAACAGAGCCATTCTCACCAAAACCTCGTGATCAAGCATTAGTTGGCAAGCCTATGGAAATCTTATTTGTAAGTTCAAAGCCAGATGCTGAAGGATTAAAACAAATACCAGATGCACTATTTATGACTAAAATATATAGACGTATGAAAACTCAAAAAGGTGGTCTGTGGAATGAGCGCGCTACTATTTTGACTAATGTTATGCCAACAGAACCGTTGCTTATCACTGTACAACCAAATGGTAATGCTGAAGGAGTGTTGGAAGATAAAAAAATTATAATTCATTTGGGTGAAGCATAATATTTAATCATAATGGCAGTTTTATCACATAGTGCTATATATAAAAAATAAGAGGCTGATAATCAGCCTCTTATTTTTTATATATGATCAATACGTTTTTTGAAAAAATACCAGGAAAGTATAATAAACAACATAGAAAATGCCAGCAGTATTACCATGCAATAAAAAGCTGATATAAAAATGGTAGTACCAAGTATAGTGCTGCGTGTCCCTTCCATCATATAGAGCAAGGGATTAAAATAAGCTAAAAAGCCAAGAATGGGAGAAAATTGTTTAATTACTGCCAGCGGTACCCAAAAACCACCAAGATTCATCAATACCCAATTTACACGAATCCAGAATGAACCAAGCGTTTCAACTGATAATACACACATAGCAAGCATAGTATAACTTGCACAACATAATGAACTGACATACATCAATACAATAAATGAAATCCAAGAGGCATTGGTAGTGGCAAGATTATTACCTAATATAAGCTTTACTACCGGAAAGTATGGTATGGTAAGTAAGAATGTATATAAAGATGCAAATACAATGCGTTGTACTAATAAAATACGTGCAGGCAAGATACCAAGCTGATAATTAATAAATTTTTTTCCTTCTAGATCAAGTAATAATTCTACCATTATTTTAAATGCTAAATATAATAAAGGCGCAGTGATGCTACCCAAAAATAGGCAGGTTCCACGTTCAATTTCTTGTGTACCAAAATAAATATTTTTCTGCAAATAAGCAAAACAAAAACCAAGTATGATAGGTGCAAGTATAACATAATTAATAATGTGGGTATGAATATCTTTTAAATATACATAGGTATCTCGCCACATAAAAGTACCAAATATGCGTAGGGTCTGTTTGATTGAATAGCGCATAGTATTCCTTTACCAAACCGGGTCTATGCGTTTGATAATACCTTTTTTTAATCGCCAAAAACTGTATACAATCCATAGTAAAATACCTGGTATGCAAATAGTGAGCGATAATGATGAGTAGGTCCCCAATAAGGCGGTGCGCATACCTTCCACCATCAAGGTAATGGGATTACATAATGTAGCAATACCAAGTAATGGTGAGAATCGGTACATGGCATACCAAGGAAAATATAAAGTACTAAAGCCCATACATGGCTCAAGTCGTCGCATCCATAAGCTATCGCGGAACCATTCAAATTCATATATAAATGCACTACCAAAAAAATAAGCACCCCAAAAGATAAGTGTTAATATATATACTATGGTAAGCAAAAACCAATTACCTTGAGGCAAAGAAAGTATATATTGTAAACCAATCATGCCAATAGTTAACGTGGGGCAAGTAATAATACAGGTTTCCAGTACAAAAAAAATGATATATTTTGCAAATACAAACCACAAAGGAATGGGCAATATACAATAATATGATAAAATACCAAGGCCTTCAGAAGGAATTTTATAAGAGATCAAAATAGAAATATTATATGCGCGTGTGAGTAAGATATAAAATAGGCTGCTACCTATAAATAATGGTGCAATAAATTCGGTAGGCATACCAATAAGAGGAAGCAATTTTCCAAACGTAATCAGTTGAATCATAAGTAAGATAAAAGCATCAATAAATTCATCTACCAATGTAGAACGCATTACCAAAAAATCACGCCATAATAATGCTGCAAAAATACGTAGATTAGAGTTCTTCATTGTACTCTTTCAAAATAGTCAAAAACACTTCTTCCAAAGTGCTATGGCCATGTTTTTCTTTGAGCGTTTCTACTGATTCAACCAGACGTAATTCACCTTTATGCAGTAAACATACACGGTCAGATAAATATTCTGCTTCATCTAAATAATGGGTAGTAATAATAACAGTAATTCCTTGCACTTTCAGTTCTGCAATAAGATCCCATAATTTGCGGCGTATATCAGGATCAAGACCAACAGTAGGTTCATCTAAAATTACAATACGGGGTTTATGCATAAGTGCACGGGCAATAAGTAAACGTTGTTGTGTACCACCTGATAGTGCATCAATTTTGAAATTTTTATAGCGCGTCAGTTCAAGTTGAGAAAGAATTTCATCAGTACGTTTTTGTGTTTCATCTTCTGGAATTAAAAAATAACGGCCAGCAAATACAAGATTTTCACGTACGGTCAAAAATGGATCAAGATTTTGTTTTTGCGGACAAAAACCAAGTGATCGGCGATAATACCCCAAATTTTTATAAATAGAAATACCATTGAATTCAACATCGCCACTCGTTGGTGGATGCAGAGTTGCCAAAATAGAGGAAAGTGTTGTTTTTCCTGCACCATTAACACCCAAAAGGCAAAGTACTTCTGCTTCGTAAATGTCAAGAGAGACATTGTCCAAAGCACGTACTGTTGTATGTTTTGTTTTGTATTCTTTAGTAAGATTTTTGATCGAAAGTATTATTTTGGTATTCATGTACCAAGTATACCATATTTTATTAATGCAAACAATCGTACAATATAGATATAGCGGCTAATAGTTCATTTTTACATCATACTTTTCATACTATTGCACAATGTATTTATTTTTGAACAAATAGATGGTAGCAATATATTCATTATAGAATAGCTATAATTTTGTGTGTTTGATTGCTCTAATGCAGTGCAATAATCTTTTACTACATTTGATTTATCATACTCGCATAATATTTGAGCGGCTTTTGCATCTGCTTGTAATTCAAATAATGATGAAAAATACGGAAACGCACATGCAAGTAAAGCAACGGTAACTATTCCCTTAGTTATACCTGAATAAGGACGTAATAACAGTTGAGGTATAAGCACACAAGCAGCAACTACTGCACTGCGTTTTAATCCATGCCAACAAAAATCATGACAAACTTCATGTGTAGCTTCAAATTCTAAAATACTTTTAGATGGTACAGCAGAAATTATTTCTTCATCAAACCAGGTTGATCCACCCCATGTAAATGAAGATAAGCCTAATGTTTTACCAAAATCATTCATTGCATAACCAATAGTGTCAGTACAAAGCATCTTATTTGCTTGTGCTATATACAGGGCAATTTCAGGATGCACTGGTTTATTACCAAATACATAGGTTAATGCAGTGCCAACCGGGCCTGCCTGTACCTGATTTACGAGTAAAAAAGAATACATACATATACGTAATAATTTTTTCATATTCATTTTCCTATTGCATATAGATGTAGATATTCCTATTAATTACAGCATGCATTATCCCATTTGTCAATATTTTATATGGAATTATTGTATTATTTCATCAAGCCAGTCAAATGCACGTTGATAAAATAAGGCACTGGCACCCATTTCACAATGATTATCAGCGCCTTCAGATGCTTTGAATTCAATATATTTTTTTGGACACTGCAAATGCTTATATAATGTCTCTGCTTGGCCAGCATTAAAAAACTCGTGTTCTGCACTACATACTAATACAGGGCACGTTATTTTGCTTGCATATGGTTCTATACTATATTCTTTTGATTTGTGAATAAATTCTTGAATGGATGATGTTCCATGAGATGCAGCCATACTCATAAGTTTAAATACGCTTGCTTTTGGCATATGAGTAATCATACTATCAGCGATATATTCAAATGTCGGTCGAATTGCAAGAGGAATCTTGTTTATTATTGCATCATATACACTCCAAGCACCCGGATCTACAATGCAAGCAGTAACACGCTTATTCAATGCGGCAGCGCGTAATACAAAATAAGAAGCGTAACTGCGTCCCAGCAAAACTAATTTTTTGGTTTTAATATGTGGTAATGAATCTATATGCGCAAGTACTGCTTGTAATACCAGCTGCCATTCAGGTACAAAAAATAATTTTTTTCTAAATAATGCATCACCTTGCCCGGGACCATCAAAAACAACTACCGTATAGCCCCGTTCAATTAAAGCTTTAGCGCCAAAAAAATAATGCTCTTCTTTTGTTGAATCTGATCCACAAGGAAAAATTACTAATGTATGATTATCATTTTTTTTCTGAGGATAATGTATATAACCAGAAAGCATAGTATTTTTGTATGGGATAGCGATAGTTTCTATGATATATGGCAAATAAGGTATAGCATATTTAAATGATGCTTCTTGTTTGTTAAATGCATCAAGAAGACGAGAATCATCAAGGTTGTCACGCAAAAAAAAGTATGCAGTCCTATAATAATTTGAAGCACGCAAATATGCATCGCAGGCACTCATTGTATGACCTTTTTGTTCGCTATCTTGTGCAGAAGTGTATATACGCTCTGCGAGGTTATACCACTGCGTGTACCAACTTTGATAATCTCCATCAATAATAGAGCTCGCAGTTGCCATACATTCGCCAACTTCAGACCCTTTTTGGGTGGCATGGTCTAATGCGCGCAATAATTGAAAATTGAAGTCTTCATCTTTAAACATAATACGCGTAGGAAAAGATAAAGATTTAACTTTTTTATTTTTTATATGTACGGAGTAATATATAATAGCAATTAACACTGCTATTATACTTATAGGTACTATTATTTTAAACATAGGTAAAATCCTATCTTTCTTGACTTAATTATAAGTTTGTACACAATAAGTGCATATATCGTATACATTAATAATACAAACTATGAATAAAACTATCAAACATATCCTATTATGCATAGTACTATCAGCCTCAAATCGGCAAATCTATAGTATGGAAGAAACTGCTTATATACCAAAAGCATACGAAGATTCTGCTCCTATTCCCGTTATATTCGAATACGATGGCTATCATCAAGAAATATCAAAACAGGTAGCAGATAAGTTTGAAGCTATAAAAACTAGATTGTCTCCAGTATGGCAACAAAAGAAAGAAGATAAGCTGATTATTACCTGGGAACAGTCAGACGCATATAATTATAAACATTTGTCACTATTATTTGCGCTGGCAGATAACCAAAACATATCATTGCAATTGGATGATATTATGCCATTGCACGCGCTCTCGGATGAATTGCAAGCCTCGCAGGATATACAAGAAAATATAACTGAGCGTAGCCTCACCATACTCAATACTACTTTGGCATCTACCATAGCACGTGAACAAAAAGAGAAGGCAATTGCTATATATAATAGTATGCTTGCAACCCAAGATGATGATACTATCAAGCAAATAGCAGAACAAGCAGAACATGAACGAGCACTGCATGGTGTCTATGAAATTATGTACTCATCATCATTATTTCAAAAAATGTTGAATAACAAAAAAAATCATTCATTATTGCAGCAATGGATTATGCATGATCCTGCAAAAAAATTTTTTGATATGTGCATGAAGCATAAACGATCAGTCAAAACTATGTTAGAAGAAAATAGTATAGATCCTGCATATGCTGACCCCATAAAACAAGACACGTGAGATTTGAAGAAATGCTCATGTAAAATAAGAAAGAAAGTGGACATTATTCGTTGGGGGAAAAACGATGGCAAGAATATATAAAAAACATGGTGGTAAATTTAAAGCAAAAG
>DASZEX010000026.1:0-34547 GCA_035940365.1 Candidatus Babeliales bacterium
CTTTTGCTTTAAATTTACCACCATGTTTTTTATATATTCTTGCCATCGTTTTTCCCCCAACGAATAATGTCCACTTTCTTTCTTATTTTACATGAGCATTTCTTCAAATCTCACGTGTCTTGTTTTATGGGGTCAGCATATAACAATACATAGGTAATTGAAGATGATACAACAAAAAACAAGAATATATTATAGTTTGGCAGGTTTATTATTATTTTCGCACATCAACATGTCAGCAATGTTTCATAATTATATGCTTGATACCAAAAAAGCATTATATATTGGCGGCTTGGTTCTTGCTGCAGGTTTAGGCAGTTTAGGTATGTATTTATATCAAAATAAAGGGATAAAACAGAAATTTAATACACTGATAGACTCATGTGAGAAAATTGCAGAAAAACTAAAGCGGGATGAGGAACAAAAACGAACCATTGGTACTCAAGAATTAATAATAACGAGTTTGCAAGAAACAGTTACAACCTTAAGAAATGAAAAATTCAAAATCGAAGGGGAATGTTTAGGGTTAAAATCAATTTTGGAAGCATATAGAGAGGCGATAAAAGTTGGGGAATTAATCGCACAACCAAAGCCAGAGTATAATTTCATTAACATACTTAAGACTTATGGAGAAGAATTATAGAATCTCGGTATTTGTTTATCCAAATAGTTTATACCGTACTAAGCCTATAGCTATAAATTGGACAATGGCAGCAATTGATCCAGGTGCAATATCAACATGCTTGTCAATGGTATCATGAATTTTTTTGCCAACCTCAGTTTGTTTTGCTGCATGCATACAAAGATCGGTTGCTATATGAGTAGAAACACCAAAAAGATTTTTCCAAACAGGAGATACCAGAGGTACGCCATTGCCATCATATTCAACTAAAAGATACCGTTTTCCTTCTATGTAGTAATCACCTTTTTTTCTTTCAGTTTCATTTCCTCCTTGGGGGTAAGTAAGATAACCGGGAGGACGGATAACATCAGTACAGGCATACCCTAGGTTGGCCTTCAATGCATTATTTACACTAGATGTTATGGCTTGTTTTGTTTCTGTATTGAGCGGTAATGTGTCAATTGCTTTATCAGTAAGTTTTTTATATACAAGAGAAGCACCAATAAAAGGAAGAGCATCTATAGCTGTTGCAGTAATACACCTAGAGAAAGAAACAGGTCTGTTGAAGTCAAATCGACGTTTGAGTACTGATTCATAAAGTTTTATATTATGTCCTAAGTTTTGAAACGGATTATAACCTGATGGCTTTTTATCCACTCCAAAAGCATGAACTGATACTATTATACAGAATAACATACTATATTTTTTTATCATAATATAACCCCCATTCTTGAATTGATATAATACTATTAGTATATAACAATATTGACTCTAAGTCAATTGAGCATTTGGGGCAAAAGTAGCATAGGTATTACGCACAAAAGCATCTACATAGTCTTGACTTGGTTGGCCTTGTGCCAATAAGGAATTACCTTCAGCCAGAAGGTCTGCATAGGGATAATAAGATTGCCCATATCGCTTATTAAATGCTTGAATTGCTGCACCCAGGGTTTTGCCTGAATGTCCATGGCCACCATCATTGGCAAGTACTAAATAGGTATGCGGTCCCATAATATTTTTGTAAAACTGGGCATCTTGTTTATTACCAACGATTCGATCACCATATTCAAAATGTACCAATATATTAAAATGCATTGATTGAATTATTTTTGCTGATTCTATTGCTTGATCTTGCTTGGGTTTATGTTTGCTGATGCGCGGTATAATATGATTCAAAATAAATGAACTCAAATGGCCAAACCAATGATAAGCAACTGAATAGGTATCAACCAATGGTACATTAAGTATAATAGTACCATTTTTTATTTTATACAGTATTCTTTTTGCTTGTGTAGGTGATATATCAAGATTAGCAAAAAAAGAACTATATTCGGTATATCTGCATAAACGTGCGAGTGTATTAATAGTAGTAGCACCGCCGCGCGAACATCCAAAAATATTAATAGTATCAAGACTGGCAGCATCCAATATTTTTAAAATATACACAAGTGATTTGATATCAGTCTCTTGTCCTAGATTTGATTGTTTTATATTAGGAATAAAAGTGCCGGGTATCACATCAGGAAAATTAAAACTAAGTATAGTGCCTGGCAATAAATAGGAGTTTAGATGAAAAAAAGGAATCATTGCTTGTGGATTTTCTCCATAGCCATGCGCATAGACGGTAATACTTTCCCCTTTTGTGCGTATATCAGCAGGATATATGCAAATAGTAGGGTTATAGCCTAAATATTTTTTTATTTCGGCAATAGGAGGAAGAGTAATGTTTTTTGTATGATGTATCAAGCTAGAACATTTTTTTGGTAATACGGTGGGCTGTGCATAGCTGCGTTGTATATGGTATTGTATACTTTCAGGTGATAATGGCGATTCTTCCAGCAGTTTTTGGCCTTGAGCAATCAGTGGAGGTATTATATAATATGCGCCGCCATGTTTTTTGTGAAATGCTTGTATTGCAGCAGACAGCGTATTGCTGGTATGCACGTGGCCATAACCATCATTACTTGTCACAAGATATGTCTGAGGTCCCATGCTATGTTCATAGAATTTTGCATCTGAGCTGTTGCCTAGAATCAAAGAATCTTTTTGAAAATGTACCAATAAAGGAATATCAAGTTTTTGTACAGTTTTGGCAGCTTGCAAAGGATTATCCCGGCGTGGGTGATATCCAGTGACAATAGGTAATACACAGTAGCGGATTATAGGAGTCAAAAAGCCTATTTTCAGCCAATTAAGTTTTTCTTTAATTGAGCTATGTATATGTACTAAAGGACAATTTAAAATAATGGTACCGGCACGTATTTTGCTTATGATTCGTTCTGCTTGCTCTTTTGATATACCCAGCTTGCGGAAAAATACCATATATTTTTTATACCGAGCAAGGCGGGCGAGCATAGTAATAATAGTGCCACCACCACGTGAATGACCAAAAAGATGTATAACATTTACATTGCATTCATCAAGAATTTTGAGCGTTAATACTAATGTAGCAATATCATCTGATTGGCAAAAATTTGAATTTTTATAGGGAGGCAAATAGCTGCCAAAGTTGGCATCTTTGAAGTTAAAGCCTACAATAGTTCCCGGTAAAAATAATGAGTTGCGCTGAAAATATTCAATGCTTTTTTGACTATCTCCCCACCCATGCACATATACGGTTACTTGGTCCTCATTGGTAGTGCCTCCATGAAGTACAGGAGCATATACACTCATATGAGGATCATAACCCAAGATTTGGATTATATAGCTCATATCATAATGCTCCAATATGCTTTCCCAGCTAGGTTTTGGATTATATGAGAACATATGAATTCCGTATAATAATGCAAGAACTACTAGTGCCTTGCACCGTACTATACGATGCGTATATGCAAAAATAGATGATATCATCATAGTTAATTACCTAAGTCTTATTCGGGAGTTACATTAAAATTATACAATTAATATAAGATTTTGCAATTTTATATTTATAAATATATTCAATGTGAATATATTGGGATGGGTAAGAAAGCATAGAAAACCTTTATAATACTGAATACATAGACATTATAATGCCCGGCACGGCTACGTATGCATAACTTTTTGCAGCTATTGATTCTAGTTGTATTTTTATGATAAAATAATGCTATATAGATACATTAAACAAATGGAGGTTTATTATGAATAGCCAGCTAAAGTATAGTCTATTATTGTTTATGACAATAATGGTGACTCATATGCAAGGTATGGGTCGTGTGCCAGCACGTTATTTTGGTTCACGGGCAGGTAGATGGATTAGTAAATATAGACAACCACAAGTACCTCAAATACAGGCACCAGAGACACAATATTATCAGCCAACTACCTGGTGGGGTAAAATATATAATTATTTTAACCCTTCTCGTCGTTTGGAAAAAAGACCATATACTGCAGAACAGGCTGCAAGAGCTCGCGGAATAGGGGCTGAACAATTAGAGAAGAACATAGAAGAAAGATTACTTATAAATGAAATGAAAGAAGGTATAAAAACATTAGATATTGCAAAAAGCGAAAATGAAGCAGGTTATGCATTGGCAAAAGGTACTTATAATATGATACAAAATTGGATAAAAAATGGTATTGTAAGGCCTACACCTGATAGAATGGAAAGAGCCTCAAAAGCTCTTGAGACAATGAAGGTCTCAGAAAAAAATATACAAGAAATAAATAAACTTAAGGGTGAATTAATTGAGGATTTAAAAAAATTAAAAGAATAGATCAGATCTTTTGATTTTTATATATAATTCAGTACACTATAGCTATATTTTGTATAGGCGTTCGTAGCTCAGTTGGTAGAGCAGCAGACTCTTAATCTGTAGGTCGTAGGTTCGATCCCTACCGAACGCACCAGTCTTCGCTCTGTTGAGCTTCGCCTGGCACAGCCAGCAAGGAAAATATAGCATTGAATTAAATAATAATAAGAACAATGCGAAGACTGTCCGGCGTAGCTCCATTATATGTAACAATGAATATATAATTAAAAAAGCGAAGACGGACTAAAAAATCATAAAGACATTTATAAATTTACTTCGCTCTGGTGAGAGCTGCGCCTGGCACATCCAATATAGCTTTTCTCATTCTCTGTAACTATGTAGATTCATATCTTATTTATAGTAATATTCCTTGTTTTTATTTATACTAATCGCCAGTAATAGTAGAATACAAGAGGAATTATTTCTATGTTCCACCAGACAATCAATAATAAATATGCAATGCGTTGGTTTCTTATTATATCAGTATGCATTACTAGCGTTAATACGCAGGCAATACAATGGCCTACTATCTGGTCTGGCCAAAATAATAAAACAATATTATGTTCATTTGGTGTTTTATTGGCAGGTATGGGCATTGGTGGTTTTATTGTATTTATTTTTGCTAATAAAAGATTAAAAGCAAATAATAACGAGTGGACACAGTCGTATACTAAGTTATTGAACGAAAAAAGAAAGTTAGAAGAAGACAATACTATGTTGCAGAAAGAAAACGATGAATATTTCCAGGAAATACTACAAAAGCAAAAGGAACAAACTGATAAAATAAAAGAGGAAAATAAACGTATAGAAGAGGGCTTAGATACAAAAAAAAAGATTGAAAAACTATTTGAATTATGAGCAATACATAATAACATGTCTAAAACCTATCTTATTATTGGTAGCTCAGCAATAACCAGAATACAAGAGGAATCATTTATATGTTTCATCAGATAATCAATAATAAATATGCAATGCGTTGGCTTTTTATTATACTGATATGCATTACTAGTATTAATACACAGACAATACAATGGCCTACTATCTGGTCTGGCCAAAATAATAAAACAATATTATGTTCATTTGGTGTTTTATTGGCAGGTATGGGTATTGGTGGCTTTATTGTGCATTTTATTGGCAATATAAGATTAAAAGCAAAAGATGATATGTGGACACAGAAATATACTAAGTTATTGAACGAAAGAGATTTTTTAGAACAGCGCAATAATAAGTTACAGGAAGAAGCGGATGAATGTTTTTCAAAACACCTTAGCCTAGAAGAGCAACAACAAATTACAAAAAGGCAAGTAGCTACAATGGAAAAGATTCAAAAAATATTGAATAAGCCTATGAACAACAATACATAATAACATGTCCAACACCTATCTTATTATTGGTGCTTCGGCTGCGTGTTTGGGTGTGGCGTATCGGTTGCGTATGCTCAATAAGCATGCACGCATTATATGTATTTCATCCGAAGTTGAAGATCCGTATAATAAATGTCTTATAGTAGATTACCTTGCAGGCAAAAAAAATCGGTCAGAGGTATTAACTTTAACTGAACAGCAAGCACGAACACACACTATTGAACGTATATTGGGCTTTCAAGTAACTACTATTGATGTGCGCACCCAAAAAATTATTGGGTCTGATAACGCCCTTTCCCGCCAATCTTCCCACCAAATCGACATTAACTATGATGTTCTGTGTATTGCTACTGGTTGCCGGCCGCGTATACCGAGTACCATAGAAAAAAATATACAAGGAATATTTTCTTTTTATTCTTTGGCTGATGTAGAGGCTATGCGCGTATATATAGCAACATATAGAGTCAAAACTGCTGTTATAATTGGTGCGGGATTTACCGGTATGGAAGCAGCTGATGCGTTGGCACAACACCAGATACATGTTATTTTAGTTGATCAAGCTCAGCAGGTATTGCCATCTGCAATTGATCAAAATGCTTCAGTTTTTATTGAATCTCTTATGCAAAAGCATGGCGCATGTTTTTATCCTCAAACCTCAGTTATATATATTGAAGATAAAGATAAACAAATAGTTTCAGTTACCTTATCTGATGGGCGTACTATAGCTACTAATATGGTGATATATGCTATTGGTTCACAACCAAATACAGAATTTGCCCAACAAGCAGGTATACAGCTACGTAATGGGTATATCGCAGTCAATAAACAGATGCAAACAAATATATCAAATATCTATGCTGCTGGTGATTGTGCAGTACTTCCCGGTATGTCATATCCGAGTTTTACTTGGCCAATTGCAATGTATCAAGGCACAATAGCAGCGTATAGTATGATTGGTCAGACAAAAGAATATATAACTGCTCCTGCTATTATTAGTTCTGCATTTTTTGGTATCAAATTTGCCTCATGTGGAGTAATACAACCGCCTGATGATATAGATAATACATCGCAATATACTATTACTGTGCAAGCAGGACAAGGCTTTTATCATTACCTTGTACATGAGGGTACTACCTTGCGTGGTTTTGTGCTTATTGGCAATACACAACGTTTGGCCGAGTTGCGGCGCACTATTGTTATTGAATGAGATTAGCCTGCTATTATTTGGTATATAGTACTTATATTTATTATTAACAAAGTCTTTTACACACATCATTTTATAATCAAATATTCCTTTTGTATTGATATGATCGTGCTATTATTTATATAATAATACTGATATAAATTAGGAGTATTATTATGAATCTACGATATATATATGCCGGTGTATGGTTATTAACAAGTGTATATACTTCTGTACTGAGCATTACATGGGAAATTGAAGATATACAAACTCCTACCTTATGGCAAAAAATTGTAAGTAAAGCCCTAGGCACATATCCTACTATAGTACTGCTAAGGCCAAAATATGGTTATGCAGAAGAATTACTTAATCCCGCAACAATTAAAGAACGTGAAAAAGAAATTATACAAAAAGCTCAGGATCAATTGAAAAATAATTTAAATATAATACAGATACAAGGCCCTATGCTATTTAAAATTGATTATGATTATCTACAAAAAAAGTTTAATAAAAAACAAAAAGAAGAAGTATCATTTGCACATACATATATGGGACTACTCAGTATTATTGATGATATATTTTATCCTAATGGTTTATTTTTTACTGATGTATTATTGCGTGATTTATATACTGCTATTACCAGTAAAAAGTTAGCAATTACATCAAGTTATCTATTGCCAACCAATTTTGGTATAGTGCAGTATCCGGGATTTAGACAAGAAGACAGTCCAGCAGGTTTAATTGTAACTGCTGATGGTGTTGATAATGAAGGTTATTTATTATTCAGCGGTCCATTGCGGGGATATATAGCAAGAGAAATGCGTAAATTTAATGCTGCAATTGGATGGAAAAAAACAATAGACAGACAATTAAAGGAATTTAAAACTATTTTATTAAAAAGTTCTTCAACGGAAACAGAAGAATATGGTCTTTTGTTGAGATATATATCAGACTTAGTAAACATTATAATTAAAGAGTTTGACAAAATACTTACAACTGAAGCATATAGCTCTTCTGACATTGCTTTTGCATCTGATTATTATATACCTGATGAAAATACTTATTATTGGCTAGTGCCTGGCGCTTATAATAGATTGGATCAAAATACATATAATGCTATTAGAAATAGTTGGTATACCATTTCAAAAAAATATCATGAATCATTTAAACGATTAAAAAATCATTTAGATGAAATTATCAAAAAAGGAGCACTATGAAAAATATAATAAGAATTACTTTACTATTTTTGTTAATAGTGCCTATATATTCGCCATTATTTGGTATTTCATATTTGTCTGATGCCTATAAAAAATATTTAGAATGGCGCCTGGGCAACGAAATAGTAGAATCAATAAAAACATGTAGAGAATCTTGTGATCCAATATATATTATAGATACCAAATATCAAGCACCAACCTATATTCAGTGGTTAAATAAATTGCCTCTATTGGGAAAACGCGAATCAGATACTGAATATGTAAAGCATTTGTATGAATATTTAGATGAATATGTTGATAAAGCTTTTTATATTCAAAAAGAAGGAAGGAAGGTATTATTTTTTGAGGATTTTATAGAAAAATTACAAGAAAATATTAACAAAGGAAAGTTACCTAAACCTAATAAAGAGATATTGGTGAATTATGTGAAGACCAATTATAAAAATATTAAAAAAGAACTAAACTCTCTAGAGATTTTATTAGGTGAATTAAATACACATATTATTAATGCGTTGCAGGCTCAGAATATAGTACTTACTATAGATCAATTAAATAAAGATAAAACATTAGCGATAAGAGTAATTACACAATATCCTGTCACAATTGTTAACGAATATAAAAAGTATGATATTGTGGCAGTACAAATTAAACAAGAAAAAGAACAAGAAGAATTTAAGAGCGAACTAAAAAGCAAAATAAATCAGCTTATTATAGATACATTGAAGCCATATATGGAAAATTTTAGGTTGCAGAAAAAATATATTGAAAATTTGACACCAGAAACAATTAAACCAGTTTCATGGATAGAACGTTGGCATAGAAATCGCATGATTCAGCGGCTGAAAGATTTGAAAAATTGGTCTACTGAGGCGTCCTATTAATAGTACTGTCGCCAAAGTTGAGCGAGTGGTAGTAATTGATACTCAGTAAACGTATTAAGTATTTCACCATCAATATTCATGCGATGTATTGGTTTTTTGGCAAAAAAGGCCTGTTCTAGTTGATCATACGTATTGATATCTTTAAATACTTTTCCTATTTCTATTTCATGTACTTTACCATATCCAGAAAAATAGGAACGTGCTTCGATGGTCAAATTACAAGCACGGTCAGATACAATCATCACATGGCCGGGCATCCAAATAATATCACCATTTTCTATATGTTGGTGAGATTGAAGGGGTTTCATCAATCGAGAAATGGTATAACTATTTTTATAAAAATAAGGAATACCTACTATTTGTGCTGCGCGGGAAATTAAACTACTGCAATCAATACCGGTATATGGTTTATGTTTGTTTTTTTTGCCATAGGAAAAATAGGAAACTTTTTGTCCTACTTGCTTTCTAGTTTTTTCTTTGAACGGTCCTGTTTGGGTATGCATAATACTGCATCCTCCCCATACATAGGGAATAAAACCTTCGGCCATATGGCTCCATGTACGTAATATATCAATAAATAAAGCGCGCTGAGATTCTTTAGTGGTGTTTGTAGATGGAACAAAACAATAAGATTCTGGAATATGTATGATACGTGCCTTTTGATGTTTTGGATCATATAACGTTACGGTAATACGATCCCTTTTATTTTTTTCGTGGTATACACGCACAAATCGCGTACCAGCTGAAAAAGTGATCCCTGTTTTGGGATCATGATAGGGTACTATCAATGTTATTATGTGAGGGGACAGCTTAATACGTTTTTGTTCAAAGATAATAGGTTCTGGAATAATACGCATATCAATACCGCGCTGTTGTAATATATCGCTTGCAATAAATGCGGTGGCTGGAGCCCAATATTCACATTGTGGTTGTGCATTGTGCATAGTAATATAAAAAAGATTAGGAATGCGCAGCTTCACTTGCTCGCCATTATTTTCAAGAATATCAACTACTTCATTATACAGTAGTTGATGTAGGCGTGGACAAGAAATCCACTTATGCAGATTACCGGCACATAACGGAATTTTTTTATATGCTTTTTGTACTGGTAAATCAGGATAAAACACTTGTATGCTTTGACCAATAAGATCTACGACTGGATTAATAGTTACTGCTTTATATGCTATAACAAAATTAGTAATTCCAATAAAACTTACTGTAATGAGATAGTTCTTATAGGTATGATGCATAATGATCCTTATTACCAAAAGAGTTTTTTATTAGTATGCCTGCTCAGGGTATACTATGGAAATGGATTATAGTATTGCTATTTAAATCAATATTGATTTTTAAATTATTTGAATGTTATCATAATAGAAAATATAAAAATAGGCAGGATGTACTTATATGGTATTTTACAAAAAAATATTTATGACATATATGGCATTGTTTTTCCTAGAAGTTTCTGTATATGCCCATGAACAATGGACATGGCTTTATGTTATTAATCCTAGTACATCACAATGTATCAAAAAACCTCATGAATACCTTATTACCAAAATGAATGTTCATCCATTTACACAATTAATTTTTTCATGGAATGCATATCGTCCGATAAAAGGATATTATACTTTCTTTATACAGGGAAAAGATCAAGCTACCGGATTATGGAGTTCATGGCATAAAATGATGGTATGGGGTACTAATATACAACGTTCATATTTGAGTAAAGCTGATTCTATTGCGCAACATATCCATGTGCGTTTTGAAGCACAAAAAGGCAAAAAAATGTCTGGCTTTCGCATAAAAATTATAGCGCATGGTACAGCAAATCTAGAACATATCGAATCAATAACGGCATGCTGTACCGATTATACTAAATTTAAAAGTGAACCGGCTTATATATTTAATACATTGCCTAGTGTACGGGTATTAGGTGTTCCCCGTAAATCTCAATTTATGATTAAGCATCCGGATAATCATCGGCTATGTTCCCCTACTTCATGTGCTATGTTGGTTGAATTATTATCTAACAAGGCATGTGATCCTCTTGTTTTTGCTCGCCATGTATATGATGATGGCCTTGATGCATATGGAAGTTGGCCCTTTAATATGGCGCATGCATTTGAAAAAAGTGATGGAACATATCATTATGCAGTAATGCGGTATAACTCTTTTAATGATTTGTACAAACAATTGCAAAAGGGATTTCCGGTAGTAGTAAGTGTGCGCGGTTATATGCAAGGTGCACCCAAAACCTATGAATCTGGTCATTTATTAATTGTTGTTGGATTTGATCAGTGCACGCAAAAAGTAATCTGTCATGATCCCGCCTGTAAACGTATAAGTGCTACATTAAAATTTTATCCGCTTGCGAGTTTTCTTTCAGCTTGGGAAACATCACGACGTCTTGTCTATAGCGTACGTAAGATATCTTTTAATTGAATTAATAATTTTCAAAAAAAAATTATTAATTAATATACCAAATCATTATTGACTATTTGTTCTTTTTATTGTTACAGTAAAAAAAGAAACAACATATAAAAAGAGGAGGAAGCTCATGCGATATACTTATTATGAACGCATTGTATTAGCATTAGCGTTAGCCATGACACTTTTTTATTCCTGGAAAGCATGTGCCAGAGGAAGGCCCACTCCCATCTATATTGAAGAAATTCAACATCATCGTGGTGGGTTTACTCCAACCGTAGAAGTTGGAACTTGTATGTTTTATTGTACAGAGTTACCTCATATTACATCGGCACATACCATTAAGGGTGAAACAGAAGAGTATATTTTTACCTTACATAATACGATTTTGGCCAATGAAAAATCAGCGCGAAAGGCACAAGATTTAAAAAAATTAATTACTGAGCCTTATGCTATTTCTATTGAAAACGAATCTAATAATAATACTAATATATATCAAGTTACCGTACGCATTACTCATCCAAAAGGTATGTTTTCTATACAATATAAACCATGGGAACAAAAAAACCGCAATAAAAAAGGTTTAATTTTTTATGTATATAATCAAAATCTTTTGGATATGTTACGTGGTAAACATGAGCCAATGCTTCGTACAGTATCATTGCATGAACATCTTCCACGTATTTTTATAGATAGTGGTCATGGAGGTAGCGATACCGGCGCAGTGGGCATAAATAATATACAAGAAAAAGATATTTGTTTATATATAAGCAGGGATGTAGCAACTATGTTATATGAAGCGGGATATGATGTTTTAGTATCACGCATGACTGATTGTGATGTCCCTTTAGATGAAAGAACATCGCGTGCAAATAGTGCTCATGCAGATCTGTTTATTTCAATTCATGCAAATGCTTCATTAAATAGTGCATCACATGGCATAGAAACATTTTGCCTCTCACCATCAATATTTAATACTAATAAAGATACTTGTACAGTGCACGATATATATAGATGTAAACAAGTAAAACAAAGTAAAACATTAGCTGATTATGTACATAAGGGGATATGCTGTGAGGCATCTATATTTCAAAATATAGCAGATCGTGGGGTAAAATATACAATATCACATGTACTGGTAGGCACCACGATGCCGTCTATTTTAGTTGAACTTGGTTTTGTGACAAATCCTGATGAAGCCCGTTTGTTGGCATCACGCGAATATCAATATTCTCTTGCTCGTGGTATCACCCGTGGCATTCAAGCCTATTGTAGTTTTTATAAAAATCAGCATACTATTCCTGCTTAATTAAGGTATTATACTTCTATAGTATCATAAAAGAACTATGTTTTTATATTTCTCATTGCTATCTTGTATACGTAGGTTTACACTATCTATTTTGAGACGACAAAAGGTAGGTATTTAGATGCTCAAAACTATTTGGGAGCAATTTCTTACTATAGCAAAAGAAGAAGTTGGAAGCCGTGTAGTAGAAACATGGTTTAAATCAATTTCTTTGTATCGGTGGGATCCACTTGATAAAGTAGTGTATTTACATACGCCTAATGAATTTATAAGAGATTGGATACAAAAAAATTATATAACATTACTCAGTACCCATTTAGGCCGATTATTGCATGCAGATAAACCTAAAGTGATTTTAGTAGAGCAATCACCAGTTACAGAAGAAATAGTTTTAATGCCTCAGATGCACGCAAAAGTTCTTCCTGCACAAGAGGTACGTTCTGCAAAAAGTACTTCTGGACGTATTATACAGCATAAATCAAATACATTGCTTAACAGTAATTATATATTTGATTCATTTATAGTGACACCAGTAAATGCATTTACCTATGCAGCTTGCAATGCTGTAGTGGAAAAACCAGGTTCCCTTTATAATCCTTTATTCATTTGTGGTAAATCGGGTTTAGGAAAAACTCATTTACTCCATGCAATTGGCAATGCAATAAAACATCATCAAAAAAAGTTATTTATTATATACCAGCCAGCCGATAGGTTTGTACAAGAATTTTTTAATGCTATACGATTTGATACCATGCATATTTTTCAATCCAAATATCAATCAGCAGATGTGCTTTTAATAGATGATATACAATGTTTGGAACATAAAGAAGCTACGCAAGAGGCATTTTTTCAACTATTTAATTTTTTATATGATGCACAAAAGCAAATTGTCTGTTCAGGAGACACATTTCCTTTAGAAATGAATGGTATTACCGAACGATTACGTTTTCGTTTGGCAGCTGGTTTGGTAACTGATTTACAAATGCCTAATTACGAAACAAAAATTGCAATTCTCAATAAAAAAGTGGCTAACAATGGTGAACAGGTGCCTCTGGACGTTATTAATTTTCTCGCTTCATGTTCTATTGCTAACATTAGAGAATTGGAAGGTCTATTAGTACGTATCTTTGCTTTTGCTTCACTTACTAAACAGCCAATTACTCTTAATTTGGCGATGTCCGTACTTTCTCAAACACATTATGCAAAAGACGAAAATATTGTTCAAACAGATTTTAATCGTATTTTAAAATGTATTAGTAAATTTTATAAATATAATATTGATGATTTATGCTCAAAAGGCCGCAATAAGGAGCTAGTACTCGCGCGACAAATTGCTATGTTTTTAATGAGAAAAATGACCAATAAATCATTGAGAGATATTGGTAAATTTTTGGGTAGTAGAAATCATGCAACAATAAAGCATGGACTTCTTAAAATTGAAGAACAAGTCAATAAAGATCAAGATTTTTTGGCCCATATCAGGCAAATACAACAAGAAGTACTTAATATGTAACAAAAAAGGAAGCAAAAAGTATGAAGAGCATTGCTGCATTAGTTATAGGTATTTCTCTTAATATAATGGCAATGGAAACACCAGCAACAGGGGAATCTATTAAAGACTTAACGCAAGAGAATACAAAGCTCAAAGCAGAACTATCTAAATATAAAAATCAGGCATTTCGGTATCAAGAACAATATCATAACATGGTAGCATGTGCCGGTATTGCATGGACTATTATTGCATTAGAATCATTAAGAGAATGGTATAAAATCAACCATTAATTACGTTCATTTTTGAGTTTACCAAATGTATCATGCATATATTTGGTTATTAAATGCAGATACCAGTGTGTGTAATTGGTATACGCATGAATATTTGTGTTTCCGACCATAGAAGGAAAATGTTCTGTATCAAGAATAGTAATATGGTCTAGGTTAGTATCAGCATCGGTATGTACTATAAAATTAGTTATATGAGGATCAATTACCATATCAAGATCGCGGCAGAGATCCATAATAATTCTTTTTTCTGTTTTATGGTGTGCTATATGACCATTTGGTATATCAATATAATCAGCAATAACGGCATAGATTGAAGGTATACGTGTACTGATAATGGGCTGCGTTTCATATATATGGGATCCTGTTATGGTAATATATGGGACATTCGGCGGTTTCCAGAACCATTTTCTAGGTAGATGTATACGACCATTCCAATGAGGAAGTAAGCTCAGTTTATGTTTAATATATTCTAAATTTGTAATTCGCGTTAAACCAGCACAATGTCTATTGGAACCATGTGCCATAAAAAAAAAGGTAATAGGTTCAAGTCCTTTACAGTAAAAGTTAATAAAAGTTTTAGGAGTTTCTATAAAAAGTTTTACAATAAAAGGATATTGTTTAAATTTTAACACTAAAAGACCGCATACTTTTTTTCTGTTAAAATTTTTTCTTTGTATAAGTATAAAATCTTTAAAAGTATTTTTATGAGCATGTACTTCATCAAGAAGGTTTAACATTTTTTGTTCTATTATATCCTTGTGTATTGGTATATCAGTAGGTGTTCTGGAGGATATAATAGTAGGTAATTGATGATGTAAAAAATAATCTTCATCAAATACAGAAAAAATAGGGGATCGAGCATAATGTGAACTGATACACCCAGATAGTATATTATTTTGATCTATGGTAACTGAAATCTCAGGTAATTTGTTTTTGTAAGTTCTAAATGAACTGCGACTTATACGATATGTACCTGAACATCCTGATAATACTAGTAAACTTATAAATACTATATAATCATATTTTTTATACACTCTATTCCATTAAACTATATTACATATGGTACTATAAAATATAGAATTTATACAATTGATGGACTAATAATGTATAAGCTATAGGTTAAAGAGCTACAAATTGTTTCGTACATGATTGATATATTGTTGATTGGCTCTCTTGGGATTTACGATTAATAAAAAAGAATATCGACTTGCGCTTGCCATTATGCTGAGGTAAGGTGACTCAGAGAGCACTATCTTCAAACTAAGAAAGCAGAATAAAAACAATAAGCATTTTTTATTAATAAAAAAAGGAAGAATGTATGAAAAATCAATGTTATTGCAATAGTAGTGCACTTCAAGTGCTTAACTATCTTCCCCGTCGAATACTTGAATTAAAAGATCAACCTAATAAACAAGAATTTATTATGCATTCGCTTTGTAATAAAGATTGTTTTAATATAGAAAAAGCTGCGTATTTTATTGATAATCCTGATTTTGATTGCATAAAAGGAGTTACTGGTTATTCGGCCAGTGAGGTATATAAGGGGGATATTTGGTCAAATCCTAAAGATTTTAGTGATTATATGGCCCAAGCAATCTTTAATAAAAAAGTACGGGATATACAGGGTAAAAGCTGCACAATGCATCACGAATCTCATGAACATGCATTACATGAAATTGCAAATATGTTGGGCATTGAAAAATACAATGTCTGCAATATACCAATTCCACATGAAAATCATGGTTATTTTATATATGAATTACAAAAAGATACTGGTGAACTTG
This sequence comes from Candidatus Babeliales bacterium, assembly GCA_035940365.1. Classification (GTDB taxonomy): domain Bacteria; phylum Babelota; class Babeliae; order Babelales; family Vermiphilaceae; genus DASZEX01. The sequence continues at coordinate 16,298 of DASZEX010000026.1, forward strand.
ATAATGAATTAATACTTAATGGCATTAGTCTATTAAGTTTCTGTCCATTATATTAAGTGCCTGCAAAGCAGGTAATGTGTGATATACCATATATGCCAAAATTACGCCACCTCCAGCAGAAAGGTATGAATAGCTATTTTCCATTCCAAATTTGTGTACTATTGCAGTAGTATCTCCTCCACATACTATGGTGTGAGCATTGCTTTTTTTTAATTGCAATAGTAGTGCTTTCATTCCCTGTAAGGTTTCTATTTGATCAATAAACCCTATTGCTCCATTATATACAATGGTATGTGCATTATTAATAATAGGTTCTATAGATGCAAGCGTTTGTGGTCCTATAGAAATTCCACGTGCTGTTGAAGGTATTTCATTAACAGGAACAACGCGGTATGCATGGTTTTCTTCAATCTGAATATCTTTTGGCATTATAAAAGGTATACCGTGTCTAATGGTTTTCTGTATAATAGTATATGCTTTTTGTAGACAATCATCATAGACCAGTGAGTTTCCTATTGCAATGCCTTGTGCTTCAAGAAATGTAAATGCAAGGGCAGGGCAGATAATACATGCATCAGCTTTGTCAATAAAATGATTAATATATTCTATTTTGGTATTAAGTTTTGATCCGCCCAAAATGACAACAAATGGAGATTGTATATGTTGTATCTGAGTTTCCAGCCGATTTAATTCTTGCTGAGTGTATAGTCCAATAGTTTTATGTTCAGTATCAAATAATAGCGGCAAGGTAGTATTAGAAGTATCGTTATTATGCATACATGCAAACCCATCATGGACAAAATAATCTCCTAATATTTTAAGTGATTGTGCAAAATGAATTTCATGAGATGTTTCTCCAGGGAAAAAGCGAAGGTTTTCCAAAAGAATAATTGTTGATGTATGTTTATATAACAGATCTTGTACATCTTTTATAGTTTGGGCAAACGTTATAGTATAATGATGTTTATAAAACCATGGTAGTAAATGTTTGGTAGATAATTGGAAATCAAAACCTTTTGGCCTACCTATATGTGTCAGCATAATAATAGTTGTTTTTTGTGCAATAAGATAATCGAGCGTAGGTCTAATGGCGTGTAATTTGGTATCATCCAGAATTTTTGTATTATCTAGGGGTACGTTTAAATCAACGCGAAGAAGTACTTTTTGATAGTGTATATTCCAATGCGGTAAAGCAGAATAATATTTTTTGATTGGCATATTTTGCTCAATAGTACATACATTTGATTATTATCATGTAGATCAAAGTGATATAGTGTCAATAGTATTATTCTTCAAAGCGTAGGGTATGTGCTATAGAAAGTTTACGCGTTTGCCGGGCAGGAATATATGCAGCCAAAAAACTTATTATACAGACAAGTAAAAACACACCAACAGGAATAGGCCAACTTATATGTGCTGGTACATAACTTACATAATATGCATCAGGCAGATGAATAAGCTGATAATGGTCAATAAGCCAACCCGATAGCATAGCAAGAGTTATGCCACAAAGTGCTGCAGTAAGTGCTATACCAGCACCAAATAATAAAAAAATGGTACTTACTGAGCTATTTGAAAGTCCTAAAGCTTTTAAGATTGCAATATCAAGCCTTTTGGCAGTAATTTTCATAAAAATAAGTGCAATAATATTCATACTAGCAACCAGTGTTATAAGTGCCAAAACTATACATGATACATATTTTTCAAGTAAAAGTGCAGATACCAATGCTGGATATAATTCTTGCCATGAATATATGTGCAATTGCAATCGTTTTTTGAGTGCCATGATTGTTTTAGTAATATCAGTAGTATTTTTAAATTTAATATGTACTTCTTGTATACCAATATCAGGAAATAAACTATCAAAAAAATCAAAAGAACAAAGAACTAAACTACTATCAAAATCATCAATACCTGTTTGTATAAATCCAACAATCTGTGCTTGTTTGGCATGAAAGGTTACTTTGTTTTTAGTAGGATTTGTATTTTCTGCATAATAAATTTGTACCATATCATTAATGTTGAGTTTATGATGTTGTGCTAATGCACTTCCTATAATAATACCATCGTTCACCATATTCATAATGCAATTATGGGGCATACTATTCTGCATAAGGGTAGTTACTGCTGGTTCACACAAAGGATCAATCGCTTTGATAATAATAACACTCGGATTGTTTGCATCTTGCGAATCTTCTTGCAAGAGTCCGTGTGCTTGGCTAGTAGGACAAAAAGCATCAATCATAGGAAATTCCTGATTCAAAACGAGTTTCAGAGCTTCAAAGTTTAATGAATCATCTTGTGCATGCATAATTGCATGTGCATGAATTCCTTGTAATTTTTTTTGTGTTTCTATATCAAAACCATGCATAATAGCGCTGATTAAGGTTAAAGAAAATGATCCAATAAAAATACCCAAAAAACTAATAAGAACCATAGTAGATAAGGTATCTTCACGGGCAGAGCGACTTATATAGCGCCATGCTATAATATAGGTGATATACTGCATAGGGTCTTACTTGTAAATAATGTGAGTTTTTTTTAGGATACTACTATTAATCACTTTCTGTAAACGGCAGGTATAATATAATGAAAAATAAAAGTATGGTGATATGTATAAGTTTTCTGTATTTTTTACCGGGATGTCGCAAGATTATTAAATGGGGAAAAGATGCGTTTCCGCAAGCACAGCGTATTACATATAATAAAGATATAATTAAACAATATAGTAAAAAATTTGTTGCCTATGATGAATTAGATACCGCTGCTCGCTTTGATGTTTTATGGTTGAGCGATCAAGTACGTACGGAATATGCACGTCTGCATACATATACACACGGTAAATCTGACGAATTTTATCAAGCACTATTGCGTCGTCAATTAGAAGAGAATAAGCATTTTATAACTTTTTATGTACTAAGTGTTTTTGATGTACCACTTGGTACTTCTGATAGTGAATGGGCCTTATTTTTACAGGTGGATGGCCATCATACTGCGCCGTCAGAAATAAAATCTATAGATATTCTTCCCGAATATAAAACCTTTTTGGCAAAGCAATTATCAAAATTTAGAACAGTCTATCGTGTTATATTTGATGCAAAAGATATTGAAGACAAACCAATACTTACTCCTGACACAAAGACATTAACCTTAGTTTTCCGTTCTACTAATCAAGAGTTTACCTTGCAATGGCCATATATTCCACCAACGATTAGTGATAATGCTATTGTCCCAACATCCCAATCAGAAAAATCTAGCAATATAATTGAAAGTAATTCAACATCAGAGAGTGCTAGGCAACCAGTTGATGTCAATAAGGGTGCATTATGAAGATAGCAATTGGCGCTGACCATCGCGGTTTTTTGCAAAAAGAATACATACGGTCAATAATGCAACCGTATGTATGGTATGATGTAGGTGCCTATACTATAGAGCGGTCTGATTATCCTATATTTTCTCAAAAAGTTTGTGAATATGTACTATCAAGTAGGGCAGAAAGAGGTGTTTTATTATGTGGTACAGGTGTAGGCATGGCTATTGCTGCAAATCGTTATACTAAGATATATGCAGCAGTTGCATGGAATATTGAAGTAGCAATTAAAAGTAGAGAAGATGATTGGTCAAATGTATTAGTTTTGCCATCCGATTATATAACTAATGACCAAGCAATAGCTATTATTGATGCATGGCTTCAAGCAAAACCGCGCACGGGTAGATATCAAGATCGTATTGCTATGATTGATGCGTTGCCTCATAAATAGTACTTCTGTTTATTATTATAACGAATTCAAATTCCATAATTTTTCTATTTTTTTGTTATAAAAAAGACGAGGGCCAATCATTGATTGGCCCTCTGGTATTATGCACTATATGTATAGTTATGCAGTAGCTTCTTGAACTTCTTCATTTGCTACCGATGCATGTGTTTGGATCTCTTTTTGTTTATTTGCAGTATATTCATTGAGTATTTCGGTATGACTTAGTACTATATTAAGCATATTAATTGCCTCTACTATTTCTTCAGATGTTACATTTGGTTGTTTGAAACGCATCAAGCAATCATTAAGTGCGGCAGATGCTTTTTCTGGGTCACTAATTATGGTCAATACACGACGATCATCCAATGTGCCAAGCATGCTTAATACTTGTGCAGTGACCTGCAATGCTTTTTTATGTTGCTCAAGTAACACTCTGACTTCTTGTTTGCAATGGCTAATACGTTTATATGCAGCACTACTCAATCGAGCACGTTCTTCTTGTGGCAACATCTTTATTTGACTAGGGTAAAGGCCATTAGATTCAAAAACAACTGCCTTCCAGAAAGCAAACGCTAATGTATCACGGTCGCAGGTATTAGTACAAGCACCCAAAAGCATTTCTTCTGCTACTGAACCTGCAACCATTTGCATAATATCTGCATCAAGTGCCATTGGAGGTACAAATTCGCTTATATCATCAGTAAATGAACGCGTCAAAATAATGCCATAATCTTGTTTTTTGGCATTGCTTTTTTTACCAGTCACTGATTCATGATAATCTTCATCTACCTTGACATCATGTTTATTAATACTCACTACATCTAGTGTTTCAAGACCTTTGGCCAGTAGTAAGGTTAATGCACGTCCGGCAAAATGTGCAGATAATACATCTTTCATTTCTGGTAATAATTCATGAGGAACTAGATGATAATACAGTGAATGCAATGTTTCATCAATAGCTTCTTCCAAGGTATATTGGTGAATTACACCTGTTTTGATTCCTTTATTAAGTCCACGTTTGAGACAATATTCTATTTTTTCAAATGGTTGATTCTTTGTTTTTTGTGCAAGACGAACAATATCAAACTCATCCAGATTTAATGCATTATTTGCTAGATACATAGTAATAAATTGACATCGATCATGCAAAGTTGGATACTCGAAAGGTATTTCCACCCCAAGTCGCCCAATGGTTTTGAGTGCTGAGTCAACTCCTTCTAGTTTATTACATGCTGTGAATAAAATAATTGGTTTATAAGGATCTTTGGTAATAGTTTCTCCTTGACCTAATCCACGTAATAGTTGGTATACTAAATCTAAGTTTTTGGAGCGTAATGGTCCAGAAAGGTCAAATTCATCTATAAATGCCACACAAGGTGCTTTACTGCGTATAAACTCAATGACTCCTTGAACACCCCATTGCCCAAATATAGTAATAGGCAACTCTATATAACAGAATGGTAATGAACTATGGCGCATTGCAGTGCCAGCAAATCCTTCAGCAGTGTATGATTTTCCTGATCGGATATCACCATGAAGAATAAAATTACAGCATGGTATTTTGCCACTATTTCTGAATAATGCGGGATTAATTATATATTCAAGAGCTTCTTGTAGGCGTTCTTTTACTTTATCCAGACCAATAATATCATCTAAAGTATGTCGTGGCATTTTGACATAATTACCTTCAACTTCAAGGTCTGTATATATGCCGCCTTTTGCATTATTCCAAAGCATTTTGACTATGCGTGTGCAAGCGTCATTGATTTCATGCAACTCAGGTTTAAGCTTACTCCAAATATATCCAGCAAACCAAGTTTGTAATGGATCAAATCCGTGTAATACTTGCCGAATGGTTAGTAAACCTTGGTTTATGTATCCACGATCTTCCGGCAATATATAAGGCTGTCCTAACTGAAGGCCGGGAGCAAAGCCAAGATGTTTAGTAAGTGTTCGTTGTAACCAATTATATTTTTCAGGATGATCTTTTATGTGATCAAAAGCTTCTTTGCCGAACAAACTACTTTCAATTGTTCTTATTGCCGGATCTGTATAAATTTCGCCTGATCGTGGGCAGAAATTTTGCCAATACACATACAAAGTCAACAAGCTAGTAGCGCCTGCAATGGGAAGCCAAAATTTTAATCTATAGGAATAAAATGGATCAATAAGATAACTATTAACAGCGCGTGCTAATTTTTCTTTTTTGCTCAGTCCAAGTACATCACATGCCTGATAAATTGATTGTTTGATTGATTCTATCTGCATCAAAATTGCTTCAATGCCATTTTTGAATTCTTCTATTGGTTGATCAATATACATGCCTTTATTAGTAATTAAACAAGAAGCATTGGGTGCACGAGTAAAGTTAGCTTTGGCAATAATGTTGATTTCTTGTAATGCTGCATTACATAATGCCAATGTGTTATTGATATTGCTACACAATATTGTTTGATTTTGAGGAGGGTTTTCTTGCCATAATTTTGTATTTGCATCATCAAATTCTTGTATAAATTGATTTAATTGATCAATAACAAGCTGCATATTAGGTAATGTATTAGGTTTTTTAGTTTGTAATGTTTTTATTATACCCATAATAATATTGTGCACATCATTTATTGCATTACCAACTTTTGCCACTATTTGTGTTTTTTCAAGTTTATTCATCACCTCAGTATCATCTACTGGTGAAGATGGAGTTTCTTGAGCATATATACTCCTACTGGTTACTATTATACAAAGTAAATACAGAAGATGATTTTTTCTAATAGAAAACATAGCCTTTAACCCTTTGCGTTATTGGTAATTGTTAAAAAAATAATAACACCACATAGAAATACTCATATATTATATAGGTATTTTTTCTGAGTGTCTAAATTTACTTTCTACTTTTTGCGCAAAAGGATTATAATTATGGCCATATATGGCACTCAAAAAAACAGTAAATTTCTAAAAAATAAGCATGATGTATAAGGATATTGCATGAATAAATCATATGTTAATGGTATGTTTGTAGTACTTTTATGTACTGCTTTGTTGATAGTTATTCGATTTTCAACAATGCAAGGTCAACCTGTCATCGATTTGAAAGCAGCATTAACTAAAGATAATGTTATTGATATTCTTATTATAGGTTCTGGGCCGGCAGGCCTTTTGGCTGCCGTATATGGAGGTAGGGCTCATCACAATACCTGGGTTTTAGAGGGTAATGAACCAGGAGGATTACTGACTAAAACATCATTAGTAGAAAATTGGCCAGGGGAAATATCTATTATGGGACAAGATATTATTAACCATTTAAAAGCTCAGGCTGAACGGCAAGGAGCCAATTTTCTTGCTGATACGGCAGTTCGGGTAGATTTTTCTGTATATCCTTATGTTATTTATACTGAAGAAGATCGTATTCTCCATGCTTTATCTGTTATTATAGCAACAGGTGCAACACCTAAAAAACTCGGCATACCCGGTGAGGAACAGTTCTGGGGTTTGGGGGGTGTTAGTAATTGTGCAATATGTGATGCACCGCAATTTCAAGGTCTAGATGTTGTAGTAGTTGGTGGCGGTGACGCTGCTGTAGAAGAAGCATTGCAACTTGCTCCCTATGTAGCATCAGTTACTATTATGGTTCGTAGTAATGCAATGCGTGCAGCGCCAAGTATGCAGGCGCGACTAAAAGGGTATTCCAATATAACTGTTCGCTATAATGTAATATTGACTGAAATAGAAGGAAATCAAACGGGTATTACTTCTATAACAGTAAAAGACCTTGTAACCGATATATCAACAAAAGAACCTATGTCAGGAGTTTTTTTAGCTATAGGTCATGTACCTAATACGTGGGTATTTAAAGATCAGATAAAATTAACCCCATCGGGACATATAGTACTTATAGATAATATCCATAGAACCCAACAAACATCAGTACCTGGAGTATTTGTAGCGGGGGATGTTGCTGATATGCTCTATAGACAAGCCTCTATTGCGGCAGGCGATGGCGCTCGAGCTGCTATTGATGCGGATGGATTTTTGCGAGAACGAGGATATAATGAAAGTTTAGCTGCGCAGCTGGAAGATCGCCGATTTATAATGTATACCGAATCACAAACAAATCCTATAATACCGCTTGAATCTATACAGGAATTTAATACCTATGTACGAAATTATAATGGTTGGGTAGCGGTTGATTTTTATGCTGAATATTGTCCATCATGTCTTAATATGCTTCCGGTACTTGAATATGTAGCCAAACAATATGCCGATAGGGTCAAATTTTTCAAAGTAGATATTGAAAAATCACCTGAATTGGCTACTTATCTGAAAGTAAAAAATGTTCCAACCTTTATTTTATATAATAACGGAAATATAGTAGTCCAAAATAATAAACCCCTTACTAAGTCAGAATTGCGAGTTTTGCTTGATGAAGCAGGTATAAAAACTCCTTAAAATACTCTCTATAGCAATTATATTATTACCGGGTACTTTATATAATATATAAGTACTTCGGTATTTTATTTATAAAAATATTGCAAAGTGAATATATTAACTGATAATATAATAATACAAGGGATAAAAAATTGCTGGGAGAGTAGCAATGAACTTTTGTGTAGGTTTCACTGTAAGTACGATTATCATTAGTATGCAAATCTTTATACATCCATTGCATGCAAAAAATACATTGCAATTGCAAAAAGAAAAGGATATATTAAAAGAAGCATCTATTGAGAATGTTTTTATTTATCCTAAAAAAAATAGTACTTCCGATGAAACATTAAAGCGACATGCCGTATTAACTAAATATAAAGATGCAGCGGCTACTATTGTTTTTTGTCATGGTTTTTTATGTGATAAATATGATATTGCCTGTTTTCGTAATATGTTTCCTGTTGGCCAATATAATTTTTTGACTTTTGATTTTAGGGGACATGGACAAGATACTCAGGGGCAAATTTCTACCCTTGGTCATGATGAAGCATTAGATGTTATTGCGGCAGCTCAGTTTGTACGTGAACATCCTGATTTAAAAGATAAACCGGTATTTGCCTGGTCATTTTCTATGGGAGGAGTTGCTGCCATAATAGCACAGGCTCATCATATATTATTTGATGCTATGATTTTTGATTGTGCATTTGATTCAACTGAAAAATTAATTAAACAGGGATTTAATCAAATGCGATTCTCTTTATTTGGTTATACATTTGATATTCCCGGCAGATCATTATTAGAAAAATATGCATTGCATCCATATGTGCAATCATTTTTGCAAAAAATGCTTAAAGTATGTGTGCATTGGGATACCAAGCATGTGCATTTGCAGGCAATTGCCATTAATCCAGTAGAATCGATGGCTCAAATTTCAGTGCCATGTTTTTTTATACATTGTATTAATGACGAAAAAGTTCCATTAGAATCTGCGCATGCTTTATATAATAGTGCCAAAGGATATAAAAGATTATGGATTACACAAGGCAGACGACATTTTGATTCATTTTTTTATAATCCAGAACGATATGCATATAAAGTACGTAAATTTTTAGATCAAGTATTACATAACACATTAAGCAAAGAATATGCCAAAATTATAAATGATGTAAAAAATGTTACTTAAAAAATAAAGGGAGGAAGTCATGAAAATAACGTATATTATACCAATGGTCATTCTGTGCAATTTGCTGTGCCAAGCACAAGATATTGCTCAAAATTACTATAAACGAGGTTATCGTGTTATCTCACGTGAATTGCCATTTAATAAATTAGTTAAAAGTAAAAAATATGCCATTGTGTTATTTTATAAATATAAAAAGGAAACGGATAACATATTAACGCAAGAAGAACGTCAACGGTACGCTCAATTAGCTCATGCATTTAATGAATTAAGTAATGATCCTACATATAAAAATAGAAAAGATCTGGTGTTTATTATGGTTAATACCGCATTGCCAGGGGGGCAAGAAATTTTTATGCGGTATAGTACTGCACCATTACCTTCTTATTTAATATTGCATGATGGCAAAGAATTGAAAAGTTCGGGACAAACCTATTTATTACCAGCATCTACACCGATGGACCAAATAAAACATTTGCTTAATAAGGTACTGGAATAAATATAAAAAATGGAATTATCGCATGGAGGTTATAGCGATGAATATATATATAAAAAGTGTATACATAGCACTATTACTTATAGTGGGTAATAGTATAAATATACTATACGCGATAAGTATTGACATCGAAACAACGCAGGAATTTAAACGGACATTACGTAAAAAAGATTTAGTTGCCACCTTATTTTATGATCAAACAAATGTAGAAAGACATAATCGTTTACGCGGACTAAAAGATACATTCAATTCAATTAGTAAACGATATAAATATGATATTACCTTTTTGACTGTTGATATTTCAAAGTCAGGTATGCAGCAATTTGTACATACGTATGACCTTACCCACCTACCGGTTATACTTCTATTTGAAGATGGTAGACCTGTCCGAGCGCATGGAGGTAAATACGCCATGCTTACTGATTATGTAGATCGGGCTGCTATAAAGGCATTTATAAATATGTATCTTGGAGATATTTTACAAGAAAAAAATCAACCACGAAAACCAAAAAAAATAAAGAAAATAATTAAGACACGTGTATATACTCCTGCATATAGACCATATTGGGGATGGAGATATAGTTATCCATACACGTATGGCTATTATCCTTATTATCGAGGTTATTACAGACCACATTTTGGAATAGGTTTTGGTTTTGGGTATTAATCGATATAAAAAAAGGAGTTTGTATGGCGATTTTCTCCCTTTTTCTTCATCAATAAATAGTGTATTATTTATATAGTTTTGTCTATTGATGGTATTTTGATTAATGTATAAATGAGTGTTTATGATTAGATGTACTGTACAAAAAGAAATAGGGAAAATGCCACAAGCGCAGGCATATGGATTTATAGTATCTGAAGGTGATTTGCTTACTCAAACTGAACCTATACTGGAGTGGTATCCACATCTTGAAGATCTTATGCGCGTGCGCTCATTCACGGGTAAAAAGCAGCAGGTACTTATAGTACCAGTAACCGTCAATGATCAACAAAAAGAACTGATATTTGTGGGCGCGGGAAAACCAAAAGACCGGGGTATTATTGATATTGAATTGTACCGTCGCGCAATTGGTACCTTAGTTCGCCAAGCTCATACGGTATATGCTTCAGTTGTTGCGCTTATTGTACCTAATGGAACCCTTTTTGGTGTTTCGCAAGCGGAACTTATTAAACAAACTATTATTACTACGCATATGACAAGTTTCATGTTTGACAAGTTTTTGACAGAAAGAGATCGATCAGGAGAACTTATAGAACTTATTTTATGTGGTGAACATATAGGGTCAGTGCATGAAATAGATGCAATAATAAAAAATGCAGAAATTATTGGAACCGCAGTAAATAAAGCACGCTGGTGGGTTGATATGCCACCAACACATATGACACCGCCAGTTCTGGCAGAAAAAGCAGAAAAAATTGCACAAAAACATAATTTGAAGATTACTATTTTTGGTGAACAAGAAATAGTTGATATGGGCATGGGTGGTATTGCAGCAGTATCACGTGGTTCTGATGTAGATTGTCGTTTGGTGATAATGGAATATAGAGTTGCAGATAAAAATGCACCAACAGTAGCATTTGTGGGCAAGGGTATTACATTTGATTCTGGTGGACTTAGCCTTAAACCTGCGCGTTCTATGGAAACTATGAAGGATGATATGTCCGGAGCGGCTGCTGTTATTGCATCTATGGAAGCATTGGCACAATTAAAACCGGCCATTAATATTATTGGATTGGCACCTCTTTCTGAAAATTTACCGAGTGGCAAAGCAACAAAGCCAGGTGATATTATTAGATTCTATAATGGCAAAACCGCTGAAGTAAAAAATACTGATGCAGAAGGTAGATTAATTTTGGCTGATGCGCTTTCCTATGCTGTTAAACATTATAAACCAGATGCTATTATAGATCTTGCTACATTAACCGGTGCGTGTGCACATGCTCTTGGGCCATTCCATTGTGGCATGATGAGTGAGCATGATGAACTGGTTGCACGAGTACAGGAGGCATCACATTACTCAGGTGATCGGGTATGGCGTCTTCCATTGCATGATGATTATAAAACTGCAATCAAATCAAGTCTGGCTGATATATGTAATATAGGTAATGAAAAAATTATGGCAGGCGCTATCACGGCAGCACACTTTTTGCAGCATTTTGTAGATGATATACCGTGGGTTCATCTGGATATTGCTGGTACAGCATTTGATGTGCCTGATATATCATATCTGCGTTCCGGCGCAACCGGTTTTGGTGTTCGCTTACTTATTGATTTGGCAATGAATTGGCAAAAGTCAAAATAATAACAATTTAATGAGAAATATTATATAAATGCATAGACATATCATGTTTACCTGTTTTATTGTATCTGTTTCTGTGCATGCTATAGAACCAACAGATGAAAAACAAGCTAAAATAGCAGAGCCGAAACCTGTGCAAGATATAAAAGAATCGCCAGACCAAATGGCCTTTTCATATGTAAAAGCATTGGTGGAAACGGGTAATAAGATTAATATGCGACGATATATTTCTAATGACGTGAAAGCATGGCTCAATAGTTGTGATGATAAGTATGAAAAACGAAAAGCATTATCTATTGAAGAAATACAAATGTTGATTAGTGAATGTATTGATCCACTGGAAAAACATTTTGTGTCTTCTTTATATAAAGAAAATATACGTAAATCATCTCCAGAACGTGCTTTTGAAATGGGTAAAAACTTTGCCAAAGGAAAATTTGCCTTAATACATATAAGGCGTAAATTACAAAAGATAATTAAAGTTAAACAAAAGCTTGAACAAAATTAGAATGCCAAAAGGAATGAATACATGAAAGCAATATATAGTATCTATTTTCTTGGATTAGTAGTAACTGGTTCATTATATACTATGGAATATAAAACAACTTCTTCTATAATAATTACAAGCGATGATTATGATACATCAATAAATAGTAATATTTCCTTTGCTATTATTTCTGTACATAAAGGTATACAAGAAAGATTGGCATTGAAAGATATATATATAACAGAGAGGCAAAAGAATTCATGTGATGCGTGGGTGGATAAGTGGCATACAGAAATTGATACATTACAAGCGTCCACTGACATAAAACAAGAATCAAAAAAATTATCTGCAAAAAAACTATTACCTTTATTACCTTTATATGAAAAGCAAAATAATATTATTGAAGAATTTTTATTGCCGAAAGCAACAATTTTTCATCAATTATCAATAAGTATATGGCCGAGAATAGTTGCAGATAAAAAGGGTGGCCCAAAAACTAATCAATCATTCTTGCAGTTTCCCACAGCGCCATTTTCTTCAGAGGAGATTTATCAGTTGACCGTTGTGCAAAAATTTTTTGAAGATTTGGTTAAAGTATCTAAAAAGGTAATCAATGCCTTACCTATAGATGAAAGTCCGTATGAAGAAAAAGAAAAAAGCGCTGGAAAATTATTTTATTTAATTGATAATACTTATTTCATATAAATTTAATATAAAAAAGAGATAAGAGCTTTTCTTATCTCTTTTTTCTTCTTTTTCCGAGTCTGATTCTGATAATGCTTAACCTACTTATGTTAATCTCTTCCTTTTTTTATCTATAACTAACTTTTGCCTCCAATGTATATGTCTTTTGATTTGTCTTTCGAATGAATATGCTCATTAAAAGAATTTTTTATAGATCTTTTTTAATGTATTATCCATTACTATTATTTTCTATTGCTTGAGTAAATTGCGGAGTAAATTTATCAGTCTGCATATCCAAATCTTTGCCATATATTTGTTTCCAAGCGTCAAGAGAGAATGGAAAAGAGGGGAGAGCAAGATGTAGCATGCCCAGTGCATATTGCCTAATTTCATACTGTGCGCCGGCGTGTAATCGTAATTGTAAAAAGTGCATAAGTGAATGTAAATTGCAGGTAAATATATAGTGTGTATAGGTGCATAAAGGTAATATGCCACGCGCAAGTTCTCGGCATACACCGGAGGCAAGTAACTGTTCATATGTTTGTATGGCAGTTTCAATTACTTTTTTATATTGTTCTTTTGCTTGCTGGTCGATATAGGAACCGACTGAAGCTTGCTTGTTTTTGGAATCTTGATATCTCCAATAAGGTGGAATATAAAATTCAAGTGGTGCTTTAACATATCGGTAACTAATTTCATTATATGAGTTCATGCGATGACGCATCCATTGACGTGCAACAAATATAGGGGCTTTTACTCGAAATGAAAGCTGATTATGTTCAAAAGGACTAGTATGTTTGTGTTCCATCAAGAAATTAATCAAACCCTTGTCGCGCTCAGTTACTTCAGTTACTTGTTTGCCATAGGAAACGCGCGCAGCATTTACCACATCAAGATCTGAACCAGAGACGCGAACCAGTTCAAGTGAACTAATGTTATCATTCAATGGATCAAGTATAGTATCACTTACTGCAAGAGATGCAGCTGTATAGTCTTGGGTCTGTGTCATAATATAACCTTTATATAAAAATCTATAATAAATAAATCTCATCTATGTAATATAGAAATTAGGGGGAACTATGAATCAAAAAGTATACGTACTGAGTATAGCATTATTTATGCATCAAGGTACTATTCAGGCAATGGAGAAAGAAGAGGTTATTACTATAACTCTGCCTGATTATACAGTAGAAATACCTCGATATTTAGCATTTGTTTCTCCGTATTTAATAAATATACCAATAGAAGAAAATAAAATTAACTGGCTTGATATTGCTAAACGATATGAACCGATTAAGCCTATTCTATTACAAGCGATCAAACTTTTGAAATTATATATCACAACTGAAGGTGAAATAAAGCCAATTGAAGAGATATCAGATAAAGATCTCGATTTTTTTTGGTCATTTGAATCAACACAAAATATTGCAAATATAATCGGAGTACTTGTAGCGTTAAACATTGATGATCATATTCTTACTTTAATTAAAAAAAAACTGATAATATTACAATTTCCTGATGATCCAAGTACAAATCAAAATAATTTTATTTATCCCTTATATGATATGCAATTTTTTACAACCATACACAACATGATAGAAGCTTTAGGAAATGAGGAAGCTGTTATACCGATACATAATATAACTAAATGGCAACTTGAACAATCACGGCACCTTGTAGAGCTTTTTTTAGTAAATGGAGGAATTTCAGCGCAGACTCATTATATACAACGAAAACGTATTAATGATTTTTTAGATGATATTGATAAAATCAATATTCGTTTTTTGATAGATTTGGCCTTAGGCCTTTCGTATTTAGATGCCGATACAATAATCACTAAGCAAGTTTGCTATGAATATGCTCAGAGAATTAAAAAAATAGTTACATTAACTAATGACCTGACTTTATCAACACAACAAAATTCACTAAAAGAAGTGCCATTAACTGCTGATCTTATTAATGGATTATCTTATGAAAATGGCATAGCACATTTTTTTATTGATCCCCTATTACAATATTTAAAAGGTATGATATCAATTATTAACATTAAAGAAATTGAAAAAGAAGAGCCTGTTCTTTCTACTATTCAGGAAGGTATTTACCTTATCGATTCTCCATATGCCAAACTCAAAGGGAATATAATAGACATACATACTACTAATAATGAACGGTATTTTTATAATTTATTAAATTCCACAAAATTTGATCATACTAATGCAAAAACAGGACGCAATGTCGTCCTTAATTCTACACAAACACTATGTGCTTCAGAGTCAACGTTGGCGCGTGTGCTTATTCAAAATATAGATGATCCCATGCAAGAAAAATATATAGTAGATGATGACATTAAAAACTTTAAGGTTACCGATGAGGATATTATTCCTACTACATATCGGTTTACCCCAGATGATACAAAGCTTATTGTAGGTTATAATAACGGATTTTTAGCTGTATATAATATAGAAGATCAAAAAACAATTGCAAAGGAACATAGCTGGGGAACAGCATCGATTATTTCAGTAGTATGTCATCCGTATGATGATAGTATGCTATTATTTACACAGAAAGATAAAGCAGGAATAACATATCCATCAGCTGATAAAATTTCGATTATAAACTTATTTGGCCATATAAAAATATTTAATTTTGAACAACCTGTGCAGGTATGTACAGCAACCTTTACTCCTGACGGTGAACATATTCTTATTGCTTATGTAACTACTAGTAATCAGTTAATATGTGATCAATATAATGCAATTAATTTTCAACAGGAATTCCACAGATCTCATTCAATAAAGCCAGGAACTCGACATATTAAAATAGATAGTAATATAACAAGATATCTTATACAAGTTCGGGGAACGTATCAAACAATTATAACAGGAAATATAGATAGCGACACTTTTAAGATATGGTCTGAAGAATCTATTATTATAAGCAATGATGTCTTTTTATATGGTGATATTTTAAAATATATGTTACGGAGTTTTACAGGATCTGACCTTTATAATTTTCATTTATATTCATTGCAAAAATATCAAGGCACACATAATATATTATCTTTTTACCATGACCCCAAATGGCAAACTTACCTAAAATTTAAAATATTTTCATGTTTTAATAAAGATCAAACCCGCTGTGTGATTCGATCATCACCTACAACATTGAGTACATGGCAATTATATGATGATTGTTGGCTACAAGTGTTTAAATATGTACAAACCGCTAAATTTAACATACAAGAATTGCATACATTATATAGGAAATATATTGCTATTAAGCATTTATCAGGCCCATCAGGCGCCGATATTTTGGCAGAACTTTCAAGGGAACAAAAAGAAGGCATGAAAGGAATCAATGAGCTAATCATGATGATTAATAATTGTTTATACCCAAAAAAAAAGGAAGAAGAACCTGAAACAAATATACATAAGGCAGGAATATCTCCAAGAGTATATGCCTTATATAATATAATTAGAAACGCCTCATCTTTATTTAAGCCGACTTACCAAATGCATCTGCAACCTGCAGCTCCAACTCAAATAGAAGAAGAGGAACAGGCATTGGTGCAGCAACCAGGACGGCAGATTGCTCCAGGGCCTATTGCTCCAGGAAGAGTAGAAATTGTCCAGCAAAAACCAGCTATTAGTCAACGTATATGGCAAGGGCTCAAAACTATACTTACAGCACCATTTAAAGCAGTGCGCTACATATGGAAAAATACTTTTGGTAGATTATTTTCATGATTCATATACTAAATGAGTAATAATGCCAATCATTATAATATTACATACCAGCGCAGTATTTCCATAACTAATAAAAGGTAAGCCAATGCCTTTGGTTGGTGCAAGCCCAGTAGTTACTGCTAAATTTATAATAGTTTGCAAACTGATAAGTATCATATATCCAATAGTTGCAAGTTGAGCAAAAAGTGTAGGTAATCGAAGTGCAATTTTGATACCAATATATAGTAAAGCTATATACAATATAATAAGAAAGAGTGATCCAATAAACCCTGTCTCTTCCGCTATAATAGAAAAAATAAAATCAGTATGTTGCATTGGTAAGTAGAGAAATTTTTGTTTTGAATTGCCAATACCAAGGCCAGTTATATGTCCAGAACCGATGGCAATTAATGATTGAATAATTTGAAAGCCTGCACCTTTTGGATCTTGCCAGGGATTCATAAATGCGAGTATCCGTTTAATACGGTATGAGCGCATGGCAATAAGCAAGAATCCCAAACTTCCCAAAGACAATAATGCATATATAATATAGCGTACATTGCATTTGCCAACAAAAAGCATACATAGTACGGTAGCCAAAAGAGTCATAGTCAAACCAAAGTCTGGTTGTTTGAGTAATAAAAAACTAATAATTCCCATAATAATAAGTAGTGGGGTATAACGTAAAACAAGAGGGCGATAGGGATGTATTTTATTCTCCAAAAAATAGGCTACATATAACGGAACGGTAACTTTTAATAATTCACTTGGTTGAAAGGTAAATCCATATACAGTAAGCCATCTGCTTGACCCATGAATAGAGCATCCAATAGAAGTCAATAATGTTGCTGCTGCAAGAATAAGTGAGCTGTATAATAATAAAGGAGTTAATTGATATATCAATGATACAGGAACAAGCTGTATTATACCAAAACTAATCATTCCTATACATAATCCGATTATATGTCGCTTGAGATAATAGTGAGATGAACCAAAAGTAGTGAGCGAAAACACAGAGCTTGCCGAATATACAAAAATAAGTCCAATAATGAGTAAAATAGTCACAAGGGCAAGCAGTATATGCAATAAGAAAATAGGTCTTGATTCTTTATACCGCACGTATATCCTACATGTAATGTGTATTGCTATCAAAAAAATCTTAATATGCATACTACAGTAGAGTCAACATCAGTAG
>DASZEX010000027.1:0-21236 GCA_035940365.1 Candidatus Babeliales bacterium
GGTACATGAAAACAGCAAACGATGGGCCACAGGCCTGTTTCCTATGGTGAGTAGGGTGAAGCCAACCTTGCCGGTTGTGGAGGCAGAAAAGCGGAACTAATCACTTTGCTACAAACCGGAACTTTTCACTTTGCCTTGACATACTGGAGCCGATGATCGGACTTGAACCGACGGCCTATTGATTACGAATCAATTGCTCTACCAACTGAGCTACATCGGCTGGATTGTTTGTAATTCTATCATTATTTGTCAAAAGTTCTATTACTCTTCTGTGCTGATATTCTCCTGTGTATCCTCATAGAGTTCTTGGCAGGCAAGGCACCGTGCGGCATTGGGGTAGAATTTTAATCGGCGCTCTTGAATCATCTCATTGCAATCAACGCAAATGCCATAACTACCATCCGCTATTTTTTCCAGTGCTTGGGTAATACGGTTATATTCTTCATAATCAGTATCTTGCAATGATCTTTGTAGGGTTTCCATAGTTGAAGACAATGCTTGGTCTCCCGGATCTTTGCCGGTTGTGTCTGCTTGGGTAAACGATCTTTGTGATAATTGTTCATCAAGTACTTGCTTGCGCTCAAGTAGTTCTTTTTTGATTGCATCAAGTTTATTGTTGGTAGTTGCCATTACTACTCCTTTTAGTTCTGAAAAATGATTTAAGTATTAATTCTGATTCTTTCGCACGCACACCTGTTATTATAGAAAGTGTATCTACTTTATATACTGGTAATAAGGCTGCATTGTCAAGTTGAGAGCCAAATAATGGAGATGAAGCGCCATACACAATGCCAGCCAATCGGCTTAAATAAATTGCCCCCATACACATAATACAAGGTTCCAGTGTTACATAAAGCCAACAGTCAGTAAGGCGCCAATCTTTTAGTATATTTCCTGCTGCACGCAAGGCTTCTAGTTCTGCATGAGCAGTTTGTGAATGGTTTTGTTCTGTCTTATTATATGCTTGGGCAATACAATCCCCATTTTTATTAATTATTACAGCTCCAATAGGTATTTCCTGTGCCTCAGCTGCATATTGAGCTTGTTTTAGCGCATTATCCATATAAAAAAGATCACGTTGTGCGCCAAAAATAGATTCTTGTACCATAATGCCTCCATTTAAAAAAGCATGGTTTACTGTTATATAGCCAAAAGTAGAAAAACTACTTATTATGCTTTAAACTAATATTATAATCGGGCTTTAGTATATCATAATTATACATTTAGCAAAGTCTATGTATAATCTACGGCAGGAGATCTGAATGGCTGATCATGATGCATCAAAAAAAAATAGCTATGGCGCGCAATCAATTCGTGTTATGGAAGGCCTGGAAGCGGTCCGCAAAAGACCTGCTATGTATATTGGTTCTACTGGTGTACAAGGACTTCATCATTTAGTATATGAGGTAGTAGATAACTCGGTTGATGAGGCATTGGCGGGGTATTGTACTGATATTAAAGTAATATTACATGATGATGGATCATGTTCAGTAGAGGATAATGGTCGTGGTATTCCCACCGATATTCATCCTACTGAAAAAGTATCGGCCGCAGAAGTTGTGATGACTAAACTGCATGCAGGCGGTAAGTTTGATAAAGAATCATATAAATTTTCTGGCGGTTTACATGGTGTGGGGGTATCTGTCGTCAATGCGCTTTCAAAAGATTTAGAACTTATTGTTTGGCGTGATGGGCATGCGTATGAGCAACATTATCAGAGGGGAACACCGCTTGACCGCTTGAAAATTACTGGCACATCTGATAAACGCGGTACCTATATTAGATTTTTGCCCGATTCTGAAATATTCAAAGAAACGGTTGAATTTAATTTTGAAACCCTATCAGCTCGTCTGCGAGAACTTGCTTTTTTGAATAAAGGGTTACATATATCTATTGCTGATGAGCGTACGAGTAAGAAAAATACATTTTTCTTTGAAGGCGGTATTGTTTCTTTTGTTGAATATATTAATAAAAAAAAGACAGCTTTATTTCCAGAAGTTATTGCATTTGAGCAAGAAGATGAAACATACCAGCTTGCAGTAGCTATGCAATATAATGATGGGTATGGCGAGCAAATTTTTTCTTTTGTAAATAATATTAATACGGTAGATGGCGGTACTCATGTATCTGGTTTTAAATCAGCATTAACTAAAGTGTGCAATAAGCGTGCTCTTGCTATGAATATACTCAAAGAAAGTAGTGAACCGTTTTCCAGCGAAGATGTGCGTGAAGGCTTAGTATGTGTTATTAGTTTGAAAGTTCCAGAACCACAATTTGAAGGTCAAACAAAAACAAAATTAGGTAATAGTGAGGCAAAAGGTATTGTAGAATCATGGGTAGCCACTTTCCTTGATACGTATTTTGAGGAACATCCTGCTATTGCACGAACAATATTTCAAAAAGCAGAAATAGCAAAACGGGCACGTGAAGCTGCAAAAAAAGCACGCGATTTGACTCGACGAAAGACAGTACTTGAATCATCAGTATTGCCTGGGAAACTTGCTGATTGCAGTAATGAAGACCCTGCAATATCTGAATTGTTTATTGTAGAAGGTGATTCAGCAGGCGGATCAGCAAAGAGTGCGCGTGATCGCAGTAATCAAGCTATTTTGCCATTGCGTGGTAAAATTCTTAATGTGGAAAAGGCACGACTTGATAAAATTTTATCCAATGAAGAAATAAAAGCGCTTATTGCTGCTATTGGTGGTGGTATAGGTTCTGATTTTGATGTCAATAAAATTCGGTATCATAAAATTATTTTAATGACTGATGCTGATGTAGATGGTTCTCATATTTGTACGTTGTTGCTTACTTTGTTTTTCAGATACATGACTTCTCTTATAGAAAAAGGGTATTTGTATATAGCACAGCCACCTTTATATAAGGCAAAAATTGGTAAGTCAGAACAATATTTACGTGACGATAAATTATTGCAGCAATTTTTATTTGATTGGACACGTGAACATACCACTCTTATCTGTAATGAAAAAACATATTCAGTTACAGAATGGGATCAGGTATTGCAACAGCTTGCTATGTATGATAAAGAATTAACGTCTACTAGTGCACACCATATTATTCCCTATAATTATTGCCATCAATTAGCACTTGCAGCATTGGATGATGAATCTATTAAAACGTCTGACATCGCTGTTCTTATTCCTAAACTCAAACAACATTTTCCGATGTATGACATCACTATAAAAAGTGGCGGTGAAGGAATTATCGAGGCTGATGCCGATGCATTAAACCAAGAAGATGAGAGTATACACGAAGATAGCTTGATATTTTCTATGCCAAGTAATAGCTGGCAAGTATCAGTATCTTTCTTTACTTCAAAAGAGGTAGTACATTTAGAAAAAACGGTTATGCCACTGCTACTATTTGAGAAATATAAGTGGTATGTACAGGTTATTGATAAAGATAGAAAATTAGAAGGTATGGGCATATTACCATTATTGGATGCTGCTCGTTCTATTGGCAAACCATATATGACTATTCAACGATATAAAGGTTTGGGTGAAATGAATCCTGACCAGCTGGGTGAAACAGCAATGGATGTTAATACGCGATCATTGCTTCAGGTCACTATAGAGGATGCACTGGCAGCCGATACCTGGTTTGCTACCTTGATGGGAGATGATGTTGGTGGACGTCGTGATTATATAAAAACCTATGGGCAGTTTGTGAAAAATTTGGATATATAAAAGTTATTTTCTGTACATAAAATGTATAAAGGAGCCTATGATGTATAGAGTAAAATATAGTATTATGTGTATGAGTCTGTTAATGTTGACATCATTGCATGGTATGCATGGACATGTACGTAACCATAAAAAAAATAAATATCAATTGAAAAGCGCACAATACCTCTATGAACCTGAAGGTTCTCGAACTTCAAAAAAACGAGAACTTGCACAGCACATACGGTATGAAAAAAATTTATTCAAGCAACAACAAAAACAGCAAAAACAAGCACAAGAGAATGCTTCAGTAGCTACATTGCTAGCGTTACGTAGTATTGCAATGATACCTAAAAAATAATGTCTGGTAAACATACAAATACACTATCTATATCTCTTATAGATAAGATAAAACAGTATAGTGACACATATGATCTATTACCGTTTGGTGCACGTATTATTGTAGGTTTATCAGGAGGCGCTGATTCAACTTTTTTACTTCATGTGTTACATATAGTGCAGCAAGAGCGTAATCTTACTCTTATTGCAGCACATTTGAATCATGGTTGGCGGCAAGAGGCGGATGCTGATGAAGCATTTTGCCGCCAATTGGCTTCTTCTATGGGTATTACATGTGTGAGTAAACGGTTAACTGAGCTTGGTGCTATGCCTATGTATAATGGTTCACAAGAAGCGGTTGGCCGTATGGCACGTCGATCTTTTTTGGAATCAATACGACAAGAATATGATGCTGACTATATTGCATTGGCCCATAATGCACAAGATCAGATAGAAACATTTTTTATTAGATTAATACGAGGATCATCACTTTCAGGTTTAGTGGGTATGCGCCCCCGTGCAGGTATATATATTAGACCATTATTATATATACGTGCAGATGTTATTAGACAGGAACTAACTGATGCGCATTTGCCATTTGTAGAAGATATTAGCAATACATCGCCTATATTTTTGCGCAATCGTATTCGACAGATCGCATTGCCTGCATTGCGCAGTTGTGATAGCCGTTTTGATCAAAAATGTAGAGATAGTATTGATCAATTAGCCCAAACTGAAGAATTTTTAATTACTTTAACTGATACGATATTTCAACAAATCAGCACAATCAAAGATACGGTTGTGTGGATAGATACAGCACTATTTAGTACGCAGCATATAGTTATGCAATACCGATTAATAGTGCATTGGTTATGTGCAGCTGGCGTACCATTTGAGCCGACAGAAACATTTTTAGCTGAAATTATACGTTTTTTATTATCTGATCGTGGGGGTAAACATATCTTAGATCCTACTTGGTATATTCATAAAATAAAAAAGCGGGCTTGCATTATATCATTGCTTCCTCTTGCCAAAAGAGTATCCTAGTAAAGTAATTTAACTTGAGAATAAAGGATATCCATGCATTACTCTACATATATAAACTCATTACTCGTATTCATTCTTATTCTGATTGCACATTGCTATATACTCAGTTATGCCGTTGGCTCTATGAGTTATTTTTCGCTTAGTTCTATGGTAATACCAGTCATGGGTATGTTTGGATTACCAATAACTTCTTTATTTTTTATCAGTAAAATTGTCTTTCGTATAATACGTGGTTTACCGATTATAGCAGGAACTACTTTTTATATCCCAACGTATTGTGCAGCATGGAGTTTTGCATCTGGCCATTGGTTTGTATGGTATGGAGTGCCATTACTGTGCATTATGTTATTTATAATACATCCAACAGGAAATCAAGCATGGATGTATAGTATGTATTGGTTAATTCCCTTAATCGTAGCATATAGCAATAACCGCCATATATACGCACAGGCCTTGGGTAGCACTTTTATTGCTCATGCAGTAGGTTCTGTTATATGGCTTTATACCGTTCCTATGACTACTGAGCAATGGATACAGTTAATTCCTATTGTTGCTCTGGAACGTTGTACCTATGCAGCAGGTATAGTAGTTATGTATCATATAATGCAGTGGATCATGGTAAGTAGACTAACCAAACATACTACATCTATCTGTCCACATTTTATTAAAGACTAAATATGTTGACCCATCTTGCATGTATAATGGATGGTAATAGGCGTTGGGCCAAACAGCAAGGTTTGCTCAAGGTAGGCAGAGATGGTATTGATGCTGCGTATCGTACCGTTGATTTTTGCATAAAACATACTATTGGCTATCTTTCTTTATTTGCTTTTTCGCTTGAAAATTTTAAGCGTGCGCCAGATGAAATTAATCATTTATTCGATTTAATGGTACAGGAGATGGATAAGCAGCATGATGAGCTGATCAAGCGAGGAATTAAAGTATGTTTTGTGGGTGATCGTGCGTTATTTCCAGATTCTATACAAGAGCCATGTACAAGAATTGAACAAGCAACACAGGCAGGAACTGCAATTCATGTCAATATTATGTTTTGCTATGGCGCGCAACAAGAGCTTGTTGATATGACAAAACGAATTGTTCAAGATGTACAAAATGGAATAGTAGCACTTGATGCTATTGATCCTACCATGCTTGCTCAGTATACCTGGACTTCGCATACGCCACCACCAGATCTTATTATACGCACGGGGGGTGTACAACGTTTAAGTAATTTTTTATTATACCAAGCTGCATATGCTGAACTTTATTTTTTACCTTGTCTGTGGCCAGCATTGACGCAAGAAGATTTGGAAAAAGCATACAATTATTTTATTTCCTGTAAAAGAAATTTTGGAAAATGAGAGACTAGTGAGTACAAAAAAAGTTGCAGTTTTGGGTGAAGGTGCATGGGGCACCGCTTTTGCTACATTGCTTACATATAATAAATATCAAGTCAATGTATGGTGTTATCATGCAGATATAGCATATGAAATAAATACCTATCATACCAATAAGCGATATATGCCGCAGCATCAGTTATCGGAATTGCTATATGCTACGCATGATATACAAAAAGCAATAAAGGATATTGATCTTATTTTTTGTGCTATTCCGGTGCAATATCTTAGATCTGTGTGTCAATTACTTGCCGACTATATACAACCGCATCAGATATGTATATCACTCAGCAAAGGTATAGAAAAAGATACATTACTATTGCCTACTCAGATAGTGCATCAGGTACTTGGTGCTATACAAACGGTAGTAATCTCTGGACCAAGTTTTGCTGCTGATATTATGCAACAACAGCCTACAGGATTAGTAATAGCCACAGATAATAAAAAATACAGTACCGTAATTTCTGATACTATACGTAATCATTTTTGTATGCCAGAACTGTCGTCCGATATGTATGGTATACAGCTATGTGGAGCGCTAAAAAATGTAATAGCATTAGGCGTTGGTATACTTGACGGTGCTGGCTATTTAGATAATACTAAAGCGTTGTTTATTACTGAATGTCTACAAGAAATAGGTACATTAGTAGAAGCAGCAGGTGGACAAAAAGAAACGGTATATGGTATTGCTGGTATTGGGGATATAATGTTGAGTGCATATAGCAAACAAGGCCGCAATCGCGAAGTTGGCTGGCGTATTGGCAAAGGTGAGTCATTAGATACTATTACACAAGAAACTGGTTACACACCAGAAGGTGTAAACACGGTAATGTCAATACAACAATTAGCAGAAACATTACGTATAGATTTGCCACTTTGCCAAGCAGTGCATGATGTTATATATGCAAGTAAGCCAGCAACATACATAATAAAATATATGATGAGATAAACATATGAAAAAATTTCTATCTACAATGGCTATACTATGTACAAGTACTATATGGGGCATGCAGAATTGGAATCCATTGTCCCCAACGTTTGGTCAAGATGTACTGAATCATGTAGATACAGTACTGAAAAGTGCTGGTATAGATCGCGAAAATAATACGTTTTATTTAACACCGGGAAAAACATGGGTTGTGCGTGGAACAATGATAAGCGTTCATGATAATGGCGTTGATATTCATAATAAATTTCATCCATGGGAAGGTTTAACTAAAATAGGTATAAAAAATAATAAGATATATGTGTATGATCGATCTAATGGTGGACCAATAGAGTTATGTGATCTCCCTATAAAAAATAATGCAAAAACATCAAATACTCCGCAAGTAATTATCAATAATAGTAATGACGGCAAAATTCACATAAATCAAAATCTACATTTAGGAAAAAAAGTTAAAAAAGAGACTAAAGATACTAGTAATGTACATATTCATAATTCGGGTACAGGCAATGTGTACAATGCTCCTAAATCTACTTTTAATATTACTAATGCAGGTACTGGTACTATTAATATTCACGAATCTGTAGGCGATGTATATCAAGAATATACGAGTCTTGGTGCTGTTCAAAATATTCAATCTGGTGGAACATCTTCAGGCTGGAGCATAGGAAGTTCTTTGTATTCTGTATGGAATACACTCAAATCTATCAAAATAGGTTTTAGTTCTACAATTACAAATAAACAAGGCAAGCAAACTACAACCGAATTGAATCTCAATCCTTTGCCTGCAATACAACATCTCTATAAAAAAACAACTTCCCTATTTGCTCAGGCATATGTATTACAAAAATCATTATGGCCATGCTGGTGGATGAAACATTGGTTTCCATGGAGCAAAAAACCATCAAATATGATAACTAATATAAAAGAAGATCAAGATCATGAACAAAAAGAAGATGAAACGCAGGAAGCGGCACCAACATTTGCACCACCAGTTACGATGATTTATCCTGCTCCTACTGCCCCATCAGAAGATCAAATTGATGTGAAAAGTTATGCAGCTGCCATTAATAATTCTCCATTGCCGGTAAATAATGCATCAAATTCTGTATATCCATTTGCAGTATATAATACATCTCCATACCCACAAGACTATACATTGGGTACCCCGATTGAAATTCCTCAAACGCCAGCAAACAATCCATTTGTCCCTACTGATTCTTATTATCAAAGTACTGGAACTGTCAATCGAATAGGACAGCAAACTGAGCAAGAAACAATTACGCAATCTAAAAAGAAAAAATGGATAATAGATACGCTTATATCATGTAGTTCTGGAAATTGTTATGTTACTTGTGACCCAAATAAACAAGAAGGTCCATTTTTGCAAAAACCAGACTCAAATATATTAACTCAGAATGCATATACAGATTTAATATTGAATTTGCCAGGATTACGTAACATTATTGTAAAGGACTATGGAAATATTTATATAGAAAATATTGGTACTGAATCTTTGGAAGAGGCAAAAAACAATGCTATTAATATATCTGTTGAAAGTCATGGGCATGGGCATGGGGATATTACATTGAATAGAAAAACTACAAAGAAAATGTATTCTAATAATTTGGCTATAACATTAAAGGGTTATGGATACTGTAATGCAAAAAATCTCTCTGCTTTACAGGTAAATACCTATTTACACAGTCATGGAGACATACATGTAAGTCCAATAAGCATTTTAAATGGTTGTACAAAAAGTTATGGTAGAGTAAAGTGTTATACCCCACAATCTAATTTAGAAACAGATTTTGAAGGAAATATTGAATTTATTTAAAAGAAAATAAATAATAACATGTGTTCATCATGTGTTATTGTATAAAATATAAAGGGGCTGACCAGCCCCTTTATTTATTTTTGTTCTTGCATTGCCTCTTGGCGCAAATATGCAGGTACATCAAGATCATTAATATCTACCATAATAGGATGTTCAGATGCAGATAGTGGTTCATCTTTTTGTACGGTAACGGTGGCTGATTTTTGAGTTTCTTGTGTTTCATTGTTTGGTTGCGCGGATATTTCAGTTTTTTCTGTTTGCTTTACTTCACGCAGTACTTCTTGTACTATAGCACGCATAAATTCATCATCACGCAGTGCTGGTTGTGTAACTGATACTGTTTTTGCTCGTTCTGTTTCTGCTTTGAGTGCATCAACGAGCTCATGGGCTGCACGTACTGTCTCTTCTGCCAATAAGTGAGAAGCTTTGGCATCATCTATTGCAGATGTTGCTTGCTGTGGGACAATAGCGTCAAACCCAGTTGCAATTATAGTAACAATAACTTCATCATCAAGCGTTTCATCAATAACTGAACCAATAATAATAGTAGCATCTTCATGTGCTTCTTGGTAAATGAGCGAAGCGGCCTCATGTATTTCATGCAGACTCAAGCGTACACCACCGGTAATATTAAATAATATACCTTTCGCGCCAGTTATGCTCATATTTTCTAGTAAAGGTGATGAGATTGCATGCAAAGTAGCTTCTGCTGCACGGTTTTGGCCTGATGCGCGTCCAGTACCCATTACTGCAAGCCCTCGATCTTTCATGATTGCGCGTACATCAGCAAAATCAACATTAATATGACCTGGTTTTGCAATAATATCAGAAATACTGCGTACCAATTGTACAAGAAGGCCATCCATCATTGCAAATGCATCAATCATTGACATCTGTTTATCAGTTACTTCAAGTAACCGCTGATTGGGCATAACAATTAAAGTGTCAACTACTTGTTTAAGTCGTTCAATGGCGTCATGTGCAACTTTAGCACGTCGTTTACCTTCAAAAGCAAATGGCTTGGTTACTATAGCAATAGAAAGAATTCCTTTATCTTTCAATGCTTGTGCAATTACCGGCATAGCACCTGAACCAGTGCCACCGCCCATACCGCCCGCCAAAAATATAATATCAGTATCACCAATTGCTTGCATAATTTTTTCAAGATCTTCTTGTGCTGCACGTTCACCAATATCAGGATTAGCCCCAGTTCCCAGACCTTTGGTAGATTTTACGCCAATTTGTATTCGCTCCTGCGCAAGTGAGCCGCCCAGTGCTTGTACATCAGTATTGGCAACGATGCACCGTATATCAGTTGCTGCTCCTGATTCTATAATACTATTAACGGTATTTCCTCCTGCACCTCCTATGCCAATAACCTTAATAGATACTGGAGATAAAGTATTGCTATTGCTTGCTTCTTGCTCTATTAATTCAATCATCACCACTCCTTTATGAAATTTTAAAAAAATTCTTTCATCCAGCGTTGCATTCGATCTGCAATACGCATGTATAGAGGATTTTTTGCATTATGTAATTGTTTTTCTGCGTGGCCTTTTAGTATATGTATCAAAATACCATATCCTGTTGCATATAACGGAGTTCTGATAGTTGGTGGCATTTCAAACATAGTATGTGGTTTGCCAATGCGGACCGGTAAACCAACAATGCGTTCTGTAATAGTATCTAAGCTTCCCAGTAATGATCCACCGCCAGTTAATACCAAACCAGTAGCCATATAAGATTTAAGCTCATGTTCTACTATTTCTGTTTTGAGTAAACGCATTAACTCTATTGCTCTGGGTTGAATAATACGAACCAAATCTGATTGTATAATAGTTTGCATAATATCACCTTGTACGCGTGCAACTTCAATAGAAAATGGTTCTGTAGCTTGATCAAGTAATGCTATACCATACATACACTTGACACGTTCTGCGTCATATACCGTTGTGCGCAAACCAATAGCAATATCATGCGTAAAATGATTGCCAGCCACAGGAATAACTTTGGTATGACGAATACTACTTTTGTGATATACGGCAAAATCAGAGGTTCCACCACCAATATCAAGTACACCAACACCCAACTCCCGTTCATCATTACTTAATACTGCAGCAGCAGAAGCAATATGTTCCAAAATAATATCACGTACCTGAATGCCGGCTTTTTGGCAGCAGGTGATTAAGTTTTGCACAGAAAATATAGAACCCAAAATGATATGTACTTGTACTTCAAGCCGGATACCATGCATACCTACAGGATCAAGTACGCGATCTTTGCCATCTAAAATAAAATATTGAGGTAATACCTGAATAATTTGTTGACCTTCCGGAATCATAATAGTTTGCGCGGCAGATAGTACTGATTTCACCTCAGCCTCAGTTACCGCACCATGCATAATAGGAACCATACCTTGTGAAGTTATTGCATGAATATGAGCACCAGAAATCCCTACGTACGCATCTTCAATAGTAACTCCTGCCATTAATTCCGCTTCTTTAATTGCTTGGGAGATAGATCTAATGGCTTTTGGTACATCGACCACAACTCCTTTTTGTAGGCCATAAGATGGCACGGTACCAATGCCAATAATATCACATTGTATACCCTCAAGCCTTCGGGCTATAAAGACAGAGATTTTAGTGGTACCTACATCAATAGATGTTATTATTTCATCAGACAGAACCTTTGTCATGATTCCCCCGTATAGCATCATATACAATTATTTGTTCGGCAAACCGACAATCAATGGTAGTATGGATATTTTTAATATTTTTCTGCATGAAAGTGTCTATGTTATCTGCAATAGTAGTAATAGTATCAAAAGATGGGTTATCAGGATCTATTAATAATGTACATGTTGATTTTTGTTTATCAGATAATAATACAAGATGTTCATCGTGCCAATGCATAGTAAAACGATCAAAAAATGCATCAGGTATCGATGTAATAAAAGTGCATAAAGAAGAAGATATAGATGTTGTACACACGCAAGAAGGAATGTGGATAGTATATAGATCAGTATAAAAATCTTTTGTGTAGATACTTTGTGGAATCAATAAGCCATCAGCAGTCATATAGATAGTATCATTGCATCGAATATAGGGATCATGAGCCATGATAGAAAAATTAACACTATATGGTGTTATATAGTTATAGTGTATAGATTTTATCCATGGATATGTTTTATATGCAGACGCTATAGTTTTAGCTATATTCGATGTTTGACCATTAATATGATTTTCTATATCTTTTGCTACTTCTTGATGTATGCGGGGATCTATAGTACATGTTACTGTTTTGCAAGCAAAAGTACCATTGATAGTGCGCATTATGGCAATACATACTATTGAACCTATTACATAATAAATGCCGCTTTTATATATTTTTTGTCCATGCTTCACTGTTTCCCCTATGTGATTGGCCAGCAGATGTGTCTATCCTTCTTTTTTTGTAGCTTTTTGTGCGCACAATAGTCAATAATATCTTTAATACTATTGATTTATATGCATATCAGAATATGCTTTGTGTACAATATACAAGATTGAGGGAAATATATGAAAAAGATGATGCACAGCAAAATCATTTTGTATATAATTAGTTTTTGGCATCAATCAGCTTTTGCTTTTATTGATATAAAAGAAGAAGATTATAAATATGATCCTGTACAGATTGCGTATGTAAAAAGTATCTATGAGCAATCGCTCTATGGTATAGATTTTCTTTTTTATCCGGCAAAACAGCCACAAAGACTTTATGTACTGTGCAATGGTGCCACTATAGGCAAATATACTATGTGGTCATGGTTTTGGCGGGATGATGAAGTATGGGAAGATACTGCCTATTTATTTTTGAAAGATGATGCAATCCGATGGTATTTGGGTACACAAGAAGAACCATTAACAGATACGTATTGTGCTATTATTAATACGGTGATGCACTGGTGCGGACTTACCGCAAATCAAGTATATACTATTGGCCATTCAATGGGTGGTTATGCTGCATTACATTTTGCACTCAAACTAGGGTTAGCGGGTGCTTTTGTGCTCAGGCCACAGATAGATTGGCAAACGGCGGCGCAGTACTTTTCGGTTAAAAAATTGCAAGATATATGGGTTGATTTGGATATGTTGGTACGTACTGCCACTAATATACCATTACTTTATTTGCAATATGGTGAATTTGTGCCAGATAAACAAGCGGGATTGCATCTATTGGCTGCATTAATAGAAAAAAAAGCGTTTGTTATTTTGGAAAAAACTACTAATGAAGAGCATACTGGCTATCACCCCAGCAAGGTCTATATTGAAGCGACACTTGCATATATGGAAAAAATGAATCAATTACAGTAACCTATGTTTTTTATTATCTGCAGCAAATAATGCTTTTGCCTCATCTCGGGTAACCCAGGTAGTACCATGACCTTTCTCTGATTCATCATATTGAATGGCTACTTTATAAATTCGTGTTTCTGTATACAATTCCTGGCCCATATAGTTTGGTATTTTTATAGTAGCTTCTTTTTCTATTATTTTGGTTTCACCGGGAAACATAAGGTATATGCGATTTTTATGTGATTCTGTTATATAACGTGAATCTTTTGCATCAAAAGTTACGTGCGAATATAGTGATCCCGGAGATTTTTCATATGTACCAAGAATTTCTCTATAAAAAGGACCATAATCTTGACCGTAAAGTTGATTATCTTTATAGGAATAGTTTGAATATACTGGTTGTAATCGTGGACCACTTGTAAAACGAACCCAATTGTATGTATACATACGGAGCCAATGGCAATGATCATATAATACTGAGCCAATAGTACCACGAATACCTACCTCATTTTTATTAAAAGAAATAGTGGTTTGTGGTAGACTTAATTCCTTCCACATTTCGCCTGGTTTTGACCATTGGTAACAGGAAACAATATCTTGTTCTGGTATATCAAGATTCTCGCCAGGCATGTTCTTTATATCATTTTCATATGTATTAACATCTTCTGATGGCAAAAATGATATAATATGGTTAATTGCATCTGCAGGCAATTGTACATTGGTATATGTAGTGTTAATGGCTTCGCCAGTTCTTGTACAATTTTTTATAGTATGTTTAATGGTGCATGCTGGATCTAAATATTGTTGGCCAAATAATGCATTTCTGATGTTGGATCTTTTTGCTAGTATGTTTTGTATATGAAGCAATGCATGGGCGCTTTTTACCAGTGCAGCTATGCGCAATTGCATAGCATCCGGGTATCCAAACCAGTGCCTTATACTGTTTTTTATTACTGACAAACAGTGACTTTGTTCTTGTTCAATTATATATATTGCTTGATTTGTATTGTTTATCGCATTGTGTACCGCTTTATCTACATTACTCAATAATCTTTTTGATATAATTGAACAGTAATTAAGTGCATTGCTATCATCGAAAATGTCATCTTTCAAAAATGCAACAGAGGCATTTAACTTTTTACTATCTTGGCTTACATTGTTATTATATTCAAGATTATATTCTTTCAAAAGAGGTTCATCACTATTCAATTGTGTTTGTAGTTCTCGTTTCTTTGTTTCAATACATTCCAATGTATAACCTACCATAGTTGCATATAAGATGGTGTTTACTGATATTGTTTTTTTTGGTGTTGCTTGTACTTGTATAGATGGTATATTGTTATGCTCACCAAATAAAATAATATCGAGAACATCTTTTTGAATGATTTCTGATTTTGGACATTCATAGTTTGGATCAATAATAATGCCAGATAATATAGTATTCGAATAAAAAGCATGAACAACTAATATAATTAGAAAAATAGTATATAATTTCATTCTTATTTTTTAATTTTTATAGATCAAAACGATTATAAAAAATTATATATTATGGCAATATATTTGTCTGTATTATTATAATTTTTGTATTATTTCGCGTTCACTGAAATAATGCCTCACACCTTTGATTACTTGATATTCATCAGGGCCTTTGCCCAATAATACTATCATTGATCCAGCTTGTGCATGCTTATATGCCATATGAATGGCTTGTTTGCGATCAGGCTCTTTTATTATTTTGTGTTGATGTATAGCATCTATACCTTTTGCTATATCTTCGATAATCAATAATGGATCTTCTGGGCCGGGATTGTCTGCTGTTAATATAATACAATCAGCATACTGTGCAGCTACTGTGCCCATGAGTGGTCGTTTTCCTTTATCCCGTGTGCCACTTGCACCAAAAAGAACTATAAGATGATTAGTAAAGGGACGTAATGTAGAAAGAAATGCTTCATATGATGAAGGGTTATGTGCATAATCAATAATACAGGTTGCTCCGTTTGATAATGTATACCGTTCCATGCGGCCTGGAATTGAGCCAAATGTAGCAAGTGTTGCATTAATCTGCTGTGTGGTTAATCCATAGCGGCGTGCCATCAGCACTACACCAAGTACATTTTGTGCATTAAAATGACCTATCAATGAAGGACAATAGTATGTTTCATTATTAATTTCTATTGAAATACCTTTGCCTACTCTATGTTCAACTGCCATGATGTTTGCATTATTGCCAAAACCATATGTGCATACTTGTGAAATAGTATTTGGTATAGTTGCCCCATAGCTATCATCCGCATTGGCCAAACAATAACTTGTAGGTGTTATATGATTAAAAATACGCATCTTTGTAGCAAAATAATCATCCATAGTTGCATACATTTCAAAATGTTCACGTGCAATATTAGTAAATATAATACCATCAAATATAACAGTTGCGACGCGATCAAGACTTAATGCCTGTGCAGCAACTTCCATCACAACATGCGTAACTTCTTGCTCTACACAGAGTTTGAAAAATTGATGCAAATAATCAGGCTGTGGTGTTGTCAAACTGGCAGGCATTTCATGGCCATTAATAGAATTTTTGACTCCGGTTATGCGTGCAGTTTTGATACCAGATTCTTGTAATATATGTGTCAGCAAATAGGCGCTGGTTGTTTTTCCTTTGGTGCCAGTGATACCAATAATCTTTAGCTGATTTGCTGGGTAGCCTGCTGCTTGTGCAGAAAGTTCCGCCAAGGCATAGCGCGTATTAGTAACACAAACTAATATTGCATTATGATATTGGATTGCATTCAGGGTATCGGTTGAAAGTTGAACATCTTTCTGGATTACAATAGTCTTTGCACCTTTGTGTAAAGCTTCAGGAATATATGTAGCACCATCTTGTGAAAAACCAGCAATAGCAACAAAAATAGAGCCGGGGCCAACATGCTGCGTATGCGCTGTTACGGGAAATATGATCGGCATCATGCAAGAAGCTGTCATGTTATATCGCTGTATGTTTTGCCAGAAGTGATTCTATAGTATGCCCTGTTTCTTGTTTGCCATCAAGTAAACGCAAAGTGATAGTTTTTTGGCTTACCTCTTTATTACCTACAATAAGCATCCAGGGAATACGTTCCAATTGCGCTGATTTTATTTGGCCAGCAAGCGGATCTGATGTTTGATCAACATCTACACGCATGCCATTGTGCTTGAGTGTAATTGCTATTTGGTGAGCATATTCTTTTTGTGCATCAGTAATAGTCAATACTCGCGCTTGTATAGGTGCAAGCCATAATGGTAATATGCCTTTATAATGTTCAAGCAAAATACCAAAAAAGCGTTCAATAGAGCCATATATTGCGCGATGTATCATAACGGGACGAGCTTTGGTACCTTGTGGTGTAATATAAGCAAGATCAAAATTAATAGGCTGCATAAAATCAAGTTGAATAGTGCTACATTGCCATTGTCTATCCATAGAATCTTTTATATGTACGTCAATTTTTGGTCCATAAAATGCACCGTTACCTTCTTTTATTTCATATGATATCTGTGCATGTTCAAGCGCTTGTTTGAGTGACGACGTGGCAAGATCCCATAATTCTGATGAACCCATAGCGTTGTCTGGCTTAGTAGACAATGCAACCTGTAAGTCAGTAAATCCATAGTGATGCAGGACTTTTTGAATAAGAGTAATAAGGCTTGCAACTTCATGTTGTATTTGATCTTCAGTACAAAAAATATGCGCATCATCTTGCACAAATGAACGTACACGCATGAGACCGTGTAATACACCTGATAATTCATGCCTATGTACTTGACCAAATTCAGCAAGCCGCATAGGCAGTTGCCTGTATGAACGCGGTCGTTCATTATATAATAACATTGCACCGGGACAATTCATTGGCCGTATAGCATATTGGCCTTCATCAACGGTGCAAAAATACATATTATCTTTATAGTGACTATAATGGCCTGATCGGCGCCATAACGTATCACTGAGCATAATTGGTGTGGCGATTTCTTGATAGTTAGCATGTTGTAGCTCTTTTTTCAAATAATCAGTCATTGCATTGATAATAATTTTGCCTTTTGGATGATAAAAAACAAAACCAACACCTTCATCATGAAATGAAAAGAGATCTAATTCTTTGCCTAATTTGCGATGGTCATATTTAGCAAGTTCTTCTTTTCGTTTTAAATATTCTTCAAGTTCTTGTGCGCTTGGAAATATAGTGCCATATATACGTTGCAATGGTGTATTATTACGATCAGCTCGCCAATAGGAGCCAGAAAGATGTAACAATACAAAATGATCAAGCAATGCTGTTGATTCAACATGACCACCGCGGCATAAATCAAAAAAGTTACCTTGACGCGCAATGCCAACCGTGTCACCTGGAATACCGTCAATAAGTTCTAGTTTAAATGGATTATGGGCAAATAGTTCACGGGCTTGTTTTTTGGGCATTTGTTCATGCGTAAGTGGCACATTTCTGCGTACAATCTCATGCATGCGTATAGCAATAGGTTCCAAATCTTCTTGTTTAAAATTTTTTTCTGGCAGCATATCATAAAAAAAACCATCGTCAGTTGCCGGACCAATGGTCAGTAACGTATTGGGAAATAATTCCTGTACAGCGTGAGCAAGAAGGTGTGCTGCAGAATGGCGAAGTGTTTTTAAATATTCTTTATTATTCATAATTACCTACCATTATTAGTCAAATTATTACGCACTATGCGACTTATGCCGGGCAATAAATAGAGTATGCCAAATAAATTAATAAATAATAAGAGTGCCAATGGAATATCTGCGGCGGTAAATATTAGTGTCGGGTTAGTCAAAGCGCCAAAAAAAGCTGCCAAACAATATAAACAAATAAAGATAGTCTGCAAACGCCCGCCAGTAATATATAAAAATGCGGCACGTGTTATATAAGCATATGCAACTAAGACACCAATACCAAAGGTAACTGACATAAAACTCACTAGCCATCCACCATAAAAACCAAATACCGTATTAAATGCTGCTATAGTGAGTTGCGTGCTGGTAAGTCCGCTTGACCAAACACCACTCACTACAATACATAAGGCTACCAAAAAACAGACAATGGTACTGACAAAAGTTCCTATCATTCCTAGTAATGCACTACGCATCGGGTCTGGATTTTGGGTAAAACCAAACAAGATAGCAATGGTACCAAGGCCTGATTCAGTGGCCATAATAGAACGGTTAAGGCCATATTTCAGGGCAGACATTACTGAAATACCATATGCTGCACCAGTTACTGCAGTTGATGAAAATGCACTGCGAACAATAAGAGCTATGGCATCAGGTAATGCGGTAATATGATAGAGTACAATAATAGCCGCTGAGATAAAAAAGAGGCCTACTTTGATTGGTACAATAGCATCTGAAGCTACAATAATGCGTTTATCACCGCCAAATAAAATATAAGCAGCAAATAATCCCATACCTAATGCAACAAAAATAGTTGGAACGGACCAAGCAGTATGCATACTGAGTGCTATTGAATTTGTTTGTACTGCATTACCAACAGTGAGTCCAAATAGTACACATGCTATTGCATATAATGGGGCTAAATAGGTACCACCAATGACATCATGGAGATATAACATAGGGCCACCCAATCCGCTTTCAGTAGTACTTTTTTTATGCAGACTATACCAAGCACTAATGTACACTTCAGCAAAACGGACTGCCATCATAAAAAAACCAAAGATAACAATCCAAAAAGCTGATCCAGGTCCTCCTGCATATACTGCAGTTGCTACTCCGGCAATACTTCCGTTTCCAATAGATGCACTCAATGTGTTAATAAATGCCTGAAAAGGAGTCATGCTGTCACTTTTGGTATGATCTGCCGGCGATAAGGTTATTTTCCATGCATATATAAATTTTTTAAATTGTATCCATTGAAAAGCAATCGTACATATGATACCAATGGTAATTACGTATAGCAGTAAAGGAATACCTGAAATAAACGAACTTATAGATTCAATAAGTAAAGTAAAATTCATAAAAAATTCCTGTCTATATATCCAAAAGGATTATAAAATATTTGATTAAATTTTTATGGTTAGCAGGAGGCAACGATGGAGGATATGGAGATAGATGGGGTAGAACCCCTTGTCGTACAATACGTATGCAAGAATACGGAGAATAGTATATTAGAACATTGGGAGCTTATTGATTGTATCAGCATATCAATATGCATAGCAAACCCTGTCAGATAATAAAACTGTATGATTATAACCCTTTCTATAATACGCAAATAAGAAAGAAATGCAAGGTTATATATTTTTAAATAAAGCATACGTTTTTAATTGTTTGCAAATCTCAGGATGGTCTTGTAATGCTATTTTCATAGTATCACATTGATCTATAAAAAGTAATTTGGCCGAAGAAGGGTCATCCATATATGCATTACAATGTAAAAATGAGCATGTAATCATATCAAGAAGTTGCGCTACGGTGTATGTTTTATTACCAATAGTATGGTGTACATTTGTTTTGATAAGATGCGACAAATTATTACCAAGCAATCGGGATTTGAGTATATCTGGTTCAGGTAAATGCACAACCGTATTAAAAACGGTTGAATTGCTTATATTATTTTTCAAAGCAATATATTCTTGCATTGCCTGACATGAGATGATGGACATTATCATATAGAAAAAGGGATACCTATGTTTCATCTTTTTTCCTTTTTTATTATGATTATGAAGTAATTATAGAATAATCTAAATTTTATAAATGTATAGTTATATATAGGTATTAAAAAATATGAGAACGGTTGCGCTTGATTTAGGGGATGTGTGGATAGGGGTTGCTATTTCTGATCCTATAGGTATTACTGCACGACCCTATGATACTATACTAGAACCTCATTTGATAACATATATTGCGCAATTGCTCCAAGAATTTCAGATTAATACAATAGTGGTGGGTCATCCGCAAACATTACGAGGAACTTCAAGCCAACAAACAATAAAAATAGAAGAACAGGTAAAAAATCTAGCAACATTGTTTCCTTCTATTAAATGGGCCTTGTGGGATGAACGTCTTACCAGTAAACAAGCATCTAACATAAAACATGCAAAAACCAAAGAACAAAAGCGTGCACAACATGCTATTGCCGCAGCCTTAATATTACAATCATATTTAGAACGCCAAATGTTTCTGAAAAACAAGTCTGAATCAGTATTATAATATTAAATTGACACAATAAAATAAATCGCACTACTCTAAAAATGGAGAAGTAGTTTTTCGCGTATTGCCATACGCACGCATGCACTAAAAAAGGGGAGCTGTGTGTAATGAAATGTACAAAATGCGACGGTCTTATGATTTTACAAGTTTTTTTTGATCATTTTCTTAATTATGAAGGATGGAAATGTCTCAATTGTGGCAAAGTAATTGTCAAAAAAGAAAAACCTATTCAATTTGATTCATTTAGTATATTTTATCAGCAACATAAAATCAAAAAAGGATCAGGGTAATTACATTGGATACATTACTCATATCAAATAGAATGAATGCATAGTCATATTATTTTTAATGTAGTATTATGTTTTGTACCCCATGGCAATACATGGTTTTACATAATGCTATTAAAATAATAATGGTTTTTATATAAA